>VEPM01000068.1 GCA_012026795.1 Candidatus Methanoperedens sp. | reverse complement strand
TTAGGACTTACGCATTTATCCTCAAATAATTATTTACAGCGTATCTATTGATAGTCGCCTTTTGCTCATACCACGATATATGCTCCTTTAACCGTCTAACTTCTAATTTAACAAACGCTACAAAAGAGGCGAAGATATGGGTTTTTTGAGAAGCTGCAAGAGTTGAATAGCACTTCTCTATTCCTGTTGTTTGCTTGATTCCCCTATGAAACTCCTCTATTTTCCACCTCTGTTGAAAATTATTCACGAAATTGTCATAATCTTGTAAATTTAAATCGCTTGTTGCCAGATATGTAATGTCGCCATTCTTATCGACTATCTTACATACCAAGATGAAACCAAATTCCTTAAGCCAGACTTTCCTTACTTGTTTTTCGGCAAGATCCAAGTCAGCTATAGGAATATAATTACCCTGGATAACATTGATTTTACGGTTTGATTTTAGACTGCAAATAAAATTCCACTTGAATTTCCTAACAAGTTTAAGATTGCTTATACTGGAATACCATGAATCAATAAGGACATAAAGAGGGGAAAAACCGCGATCAAAAGCCCTTTTGAGCATGTCTTGAAAATGATCGTTTTTAGTCTTGTCATCGGCCTCTTTCCGATAGATACGATAGTCTACGGGAATGAATTCGTTCCCTTTTGTCCAGAGCAGATTTACAAGGCATATACCATTTACCAGCTCATGCTCATTTCCGCTGTATTGTATTTTAGCAAGTTCATTTACTCTTGAGTATTGCTTGTTCAGAAGAGTATCATCGCATAACAGGTATCCAGTCTTTACTTCAACCAGGTCCTTAACTTGGTTCCAGAGATCTGATGGTGTAAAGTTTGAGCTGGATAGCCACCTTGATACTGAATCGTGGCATAAATCAGCAACTGGAGAGACTCTTGACAGTTCTAAGCCAGAATATCTATTCTGGTTCGCTATTAAAAAATTGGTGTACAATTTTAGGGAACACTTTTGCTTTTGCATAATTTTATTGTTTCAAAAATTATTTGTACGAACTTGATATTAAAATTATGCTAAATACAGTTGGTTGACGTTAACCGCGTAAGTCCTA
>VEPM01000067.1 GCA_012026795.1 Candidatus Methanoperedens sp. | reverse complement strand
TAGTAATGCTGGGGTATAAAGCCCTCAGGACAATATGGAGAAATTTGACAGTCTAAATCAAACAATCTGTTAGGATAAGAACACAATGGAGAAACTAACGTTGAATCATTGCAAGAGCCGTTACAGGAAATAAGCGAAATGGACTGAAACGCTTAGACCAAAAGGTACGGAATCAGGACATGATGGTTAGGATTATATCATGGAAAATGGACAAATGATTCCCGGCTTACAGATGGCTCCTAAAGTGTTCATAAATATTTATGGTGTAGAACTTGGTAAACCCTATGTTCTCCCATTTCTGGGAAGGAACTCCGCGAGGAGGGACGATGGTACAGAGGGTATAGGAAACGGTAAAAAGCGAATGACAATTTGTAATGAGTTGTATAGAGGTTCAAAATTTGCCTCAACCCGAAAGGGAGCTGACTTACCGGAGGTGTTTCATTGTATGAATGGAGGCAAACCCGATGAATGCAAGTAATTCAACGACACCAACAGGTGAGAGACTTGCAGACACACAACTAAAAATCCAATGGGAAGATATCAATTGGAAAACCGTCACAGATAATGTTAATCGGTTGCAAGTCAGGATTACAAAAGCAGTGAATCAAGGAAAGAGGCATTCAGTTAAAAGACTACAATATCTGCTAACCCATTCGTTTTATGCGAAATTGTTGGCAATAAAGAAAGTAACTCAAAATAAGGGTACAAGAACAGCGGGAATCGATGGCGAAAAGTGGACAACACCCGAAGCCAAAATGAACGCTACTCATAATATATCTGACAAGAAATATAAAGCAAAACCATTACGTAGAGTCTACATTGAGAAATATGGTAAGACAGAAAAACGTCCCTTAAGTATCCCAACCATGCATGACAGGGCAATGCAGGCATTATATGCATTTGCATTAAACCCCGTAGCAGAAGCAACCGCTGACAGAGCATCGTTTGGCTTCCGTAAAAACAGAAGCACTCATGATGCCTGTGCTCAAGCCTTTAACTGTCTGAGCAAAATGAATTCTGCCCGATGGGTGCTGGAAGGAGATATCAAAGGCTGTTTTGACAACATTAACCATGAATGGTTGTTAGACAATATCCCAATGGATAAATCAATACTCAAACAATTTCTCAAAGCAGGTTTTGTATATAATCGGCATCTGAATCCCAGTAAATCGGGAACTCCTCAAGGAGGCATTATTTCTCCGATATTGGCAAATATGGCATTAGATGGAATTGAAGCATTGATTGCATCTAAATATTATACCAGTAAATACGGGAGAGTATATAAAAGATACGACCGCCACAAAGTTAACTTTGTGAGGTACGCAGATGATTTTATCGTGACTGCTGATTCAGAAGAAACCGCTAAAGAAATTGCAGAATTGATTAAATCATTCCTGAAGGAAAGAGGTCTGGAACTTTCAGAGAGTAAAACTCTGATTTCTCATATAGACAATGGTTTTGTCTTTTTAGGTTGGAACCTTCGAAAATATAAGGGGAAACTCCTGATTAAACCATCCAAGGGCTCCATAGATAAAATCACCAGGAAGATAAGTGATATTATCAAACGTGGAAAAGCATGGAAACAGGAAGAACTAATTTCCATACTTAATCCTATCATCACTGGCTGGTCGAACTATCATC
>VEPM01000066.1 GCA_012026795.1 Candidatus Methanoperedens sp. | reverse complement strand
TGAAACTAATCATGAACCTGCTGGTTCATAGATAAACATGAAAAATAAATACTGCTGTATCGTCTTATTATTCTTGCGGTATAAGCAGAGAAAACCAACGATTACTTTGGGCTTATAGCCTGTTGTGAAACATGGTTTTTTTTTCTGCGGATAGATAAATGTGCCTTGAGCACGAATACGAAGCTGTCTATACCTTAGATCTCTGCTTATATCACAATTTCTCCATAAGGAGGTATAAAAATATGAATGTGAGAGTGGAAAAGGCTTGCGGTATAGATGTCCACAAGTCATTTTTAGTAGCGACAATATTGACATGTGATGGAGCCAAAGAAACAAAGGAATTCAATACAGGTCTTGAGGATTTAATAAATCTCAGGGACTGGATAATAGAAAGACATTGCCAAAGAGTTGCAGTAGAATCTACGGGTATCTATTGGACTCCTCTCTATACCTGTTTAGAAGGTAAAGTTGAGACAATAGTGGCAAACCCAAGATATATAAAAAATATACCTGGAAGAAAGACAGATAATCTTGATTCTGAATGGATAGCTGAACTCTGTCTTAATGGTCAGATCAAACCGTCCTTTATCCCGTCCAAAGAAATTAGAGAGCTTCGAGACCTGACAAGAACTCGTACAAAGACAATCCAATCAATGACAGCATTTAAGAACAGGGTTCATAAAGTGCTACAACGGGCTAACATAAAGATATCAGGTGTTCTTAAAGATATATTCGGAATAGCAGGTCTTCAGATTCTGAATGGCATAATGAACGGAAAGTGTATTGATGATGTTCTGAAGGTTGTAAAAAGAGTCGGGAAGAAAAAAGCTGCAATAAAAGAAGCTGTGCGTGGAGAACTCAGCCAGATAGACATCTGGTTAATTCGGGAATGTCTGGAGGTTATAGATTCGTTAAAAGCGAAGATTAATCGTCTAGATTCCATGATAAATCAACATATAGAGAAGCAACAAAAGCAAGACCAACTGCAAATTCTGATGTCAATCTATGGAATAAGTTACAAATCAGGTTCAGCAATTCTGGCAGAGATTGGAGATGTCAATGTATTTCCTTGTCCTAAAAGCCTGGTAGGCTGGTCAGGTCTTGCCCCTGCGTTGAATGAATCTGCTGGGAAATCCTCAAATGGCCACATCACCAAGAAAGGATCAAAGTATTTGAGGCGAATGCTTGTCCAGTGTGCACATGTTATTGCGAGAGGCAGGCCCAGTAGGCTGCGGTTCTTTTACCAGAGGATATTGATGAAGAAAGGGAAAAAGATAGCGATTGTGGCATTAGCCAGAAAACTGCTGAGCATAATTCACCATCTGTTGAAAAACAACGAGAAGTATAACGAGGAAGATCCAAAGACAAAAAAGGCAAGGATTCCAAAATTCCAGGCAATCTCTCTACCGAGCTTAGACGAAATGATTGAAATAATCTCTAAAGCAGGGTACACGGTAGATAATATTTCTCAAGAAGACTAATCGGCTATAGAGATTATAGCTGCTCTGCATAGCGGAGCCAATCACTAATTAAAAAATATAATCTTATTTAAATGAATCTTAATTTTATATATGTTTAGAAAACTTATCAAGTTACCTAAATTATTTATTAAGGTAATCTGTTTTATACACGTTTAACCTGAATGGACGGGATAGATTTTTCATACGAAGT
>VEPM01000065.1 GCA_012026795.1 Candidatus Methanoperedens sp. | reverse complement strand
CCCACATTCCGCACATGGTGCCCGTTGATTTTATATAATCAAAATAAGAATCAACCGGCATGGAATATTCGAGTAAAAACATTGATCACCTTGGTATAGTAGCCGGTGTATGCAAAGAGATCGGACTGGCTCAAGCGATAGATAACCTTGTTGGCATAAATGAGAAACAAGTTGTGACCACTGGAGAGGCTGTTACAGCAATGGTAATAAATGCATTGGGTTTTGTGAATAGACCGCTCTATCTCTTTCCAGAGTTCATGAGAAATAAGCCTACTGAGCTCTTTTTTCGCAAAGATCTGAAGCCAGAAGATTTCAATGATGATACGATGGGAAGAAGTTTAGAAAGAGTATTTGAGAACAACCCGACAAAAATTTTCATGCATATTGCCCTTAAAACAGCCGATATATTTGGAATAAGTAGAAAGTTTCTTCACCTGGATACTACCACGATGAGCGTACATGGAGAGTATAAATTCGAAGACATCGATCAAGTGCCAATAGAAATAACCAACGGTTTCTCAAAAGACAAAAGGTTTGATCTGAAACAGTTCGTTATCTCTCTGATCACCAGCTCTCAGTCTGATTTCCCAGTTTGGATGGACGTTTTAAGTGGTAATTCTTCAGACAAAACGCATTTCCGTGATGTAATAAAAAAGTTCTCACAAGAACTCTCTAAACAGAATGAGAATACATACTTTGTCATGGATTCGGCCATGTATAGTGATGATACTATTAAGGAGATCTCACCTCTGGTCAAATGGATAAGCAGAGTTCCAGAGACTATTTCTCAAGCTAAAAAGTCAATAGAAGAAACAAGCATTGAAGAAATGAATAAAAGCAGCATTGAGGGCTATAGTTACAAGGAATATATGAATTCATATGGCGGAGTGGATCAGAAATGGCTGGTTATTTTCTCAGAGGAAGGTTATGGCCGAGAGATCAAGACTTTAAATAAAAATATAGACAAAGAAAAAGAAAAGATAGAGAAACAATTATGGCATTTTATGAATAACGAATTCAACTGCCAGGAAGATGGAGTTTCCGAGCTTAATAACCTGGTCGCGAAGTGGAAATACCATAAAATTAATGAAATCAATGCTGCGGAGGTTAATAAAACGGGAAAGAAGGGAAGACCAAAAAAAGATATGCAGAGCTTAAAAAAAGTCTATAAGATAAAAACAGAGTTTGTGAGAGATGAAACCAGAATCCAACTTGAGAGAATCAAGAAGGGAAGGTTCATTGTTGCTACAAATGATACAGGATTGGACAATAACGAAGCTCTAAAGGAATATAAGGGGCAGCAGAGCGTTGAGAGGGGCTTCAGATTCTTAAAAGATCCTTTATTCTTCGCATCATCGATATTTCTAAAGAAACCAGAGAGAATCGTGAGCCTGGCAATGGTTATGGTTCTGAGTTTACTCGTATATTCAGTTGCCCAATTGAAGTTGAGAAAGGCTCTTTCTGAACGCCATGAAGCAATTCCTGACCAGAAAGGAAAACCGACAGCAAATCCCACAATGAGGAGGGTCTTTCAGATTTTCGAGGGAATTACCCTGTTGATTGAATCAAGAAATGGAGTTGAAATAATCGTTGGCATGATGAATCTCAGAGAAATTCACAGGAAGATATTGGCACTTATGGGCTCAAATTATGAAAAAATGTATTTGTGTTAGGGGGTATGCGGAATGTGGG
>VEPM01000064.1 GCA_012026795.1 Candidatus Methanoperedens sp. | reverse complement strand
CACCTGGTCAACATACCATTCACGGATAACGGAAATCACCTTTGCACTTGCGCTATTATACTTGCCTGAATAATAATTTGACTTATTCACATACTCCGCCTCTCTGACAGAGATCTTCCCGATCAGGTCATCGCGTGCAGCATTGATCAGGTCGGAAGGAACTGGATAATTCTCATAATTTATATCAGGATCAAGATGAATATCATTCTTCATCCTTCCAGTAATATCATCTACAGCATACTGCGCTTCCTCAGAAACCCATTCAGGTTCATCAACTGTATACGATTTTATGTCAGTATCGCCATTTAAGTTAATGTTCTTCAGGTTCGATATCTTATTAGAATCGAAAACATCCCTGTATAACAGGTATGCAGGTTCAAGGTTCGGGTCTAAGTAATCATGATCAGCCCCGTAAGTCAGGTATGTCACATTCTTCGAGACAAAAGTCCCGGACAGGTCATTCTTCGATGCAAGAGGTTTTCCTGCAAAGTCAAGATTAACATCAGTATTAGAATTCTCAACAGCCTTCAACGTGATCGCCACCCTGTCAGTCCTCGAATCAACCGCAGTCATGTAATTATAATGCGGCACCTGCTTCGTACAACCTGTCCCGCACGGTTCAGTCACCCAATACGTGTGCCTCCAGATATGGTTTCGCGTCCATGTGAGTTCCCAGGTTTCACCATACAGGTTTCCGGGAACATACGAGTCTTTTGCAATCGTCCCTGTCCGGATCATGCTGTCAGGTTCGCCCCAATCCTCAGTACTGTCACTTTCCTCATATCCGTCATGCGATCCGGGATATTCCGTTGTTTGCCTTGCAACACCTGTTGCAAACAGAGTACTGTAAACCTGCGGGATGACAACTCTTATCTTCCTGTTCACGATCGAGCCGCCGGGATTTGAATCATTGTTCAGGTAATCAGTAATAACCGTGGTATTAAAATCGTATTTTCCTTTCTGCGATTCTTCCTTTGCCTTATCAGGATCACCGGTTGAATTGTATGCATCCTCCTTCGGGTCAACCTTAATTGAATTATTGTCAAGCATTACATCCTCGTATTTCTTTTTCTTTCCCGAAATCGTGTATGCGGTCTTGTTTGCATATTCGACAAGGCTCAGCGGGTCAATTGAGTTAAAAACAAAACCCTGGTCAAGAAGCAGCGCCCCGTTAAGGATCAGGGAAAGGTGCGTATTATCAACGATGTTAAGAGGCGTTCCTTTCCCGTACTGCATATACCCGCGGCCCCATGTGTATGCCATTGCAAACGCAGTTGTCTCGACCATCACTGCATTCGTACCGTTAACCCGTTGTTCGTATTCTTCAGTCAGGTCATGCAAAAGCGGATACCTGGATGTGATAAGTGTTTCCACGGTTGCGTTCTCGCTTAAAAGCTCTGAATCCATATCAAGATCATTAAGATGAATTTTTACAGGAATGGACACTTTCCAGTATGTTTCATAACCGTTTTGTGCATGTTCAGGTCCATTTCCGGGTTCAAACAGAGGTGGACGTATTGTCCTGTTGAGTTTTGTTCTTATCGGGATAAAAGTTATTTTTTCCCATGAACCAGGGGGTTCCACGTTCACGGAATATCCTTTGTATGTGAACATGTCGTACATGTAGTTTGATTGCATATACTCGTCAAATGTCTGGTTTGTCATGGCGCGTGCCCGGTTCATGTTGAATGTATAAGGATCACCGTTTGTGCGGTTGTAATACTGGCTTGTATTATCAGGCACAATAACAGGTGTTTCCCCGATTTTTTTGAGTGCTTCCATGGCAGCATAGTTAAGAGCCCGTTTCAGGTCTGCTTTTGCGTATGCCAATGCCTGGTCCGGTGCTGATATCTCAATAGTTGATGACATGGTCTTTGCCATTTTTATATCCATGCGTGTGAGGTTGAGGGAAATGATGGTTGACAGGATCACGAAGAATATGCCGATAACAACGAAGGGAACGCGGGCCGAGTCGTCGCGGAGGAAA
>VEPM01000063.1 GCA_012026795.1 Candidatus Methanoperedens sp. | reverse complement strand
TGCCGAATAAAGAAGAACGGTTGCCCGTCCTTCCTCTTCTAAGAACCGTACGTGAAACTTTCATCTCATACGGCTCAAGCGTTCTATAACCCTTTGATCGGGCAGCAGTTATTTGTCATGGTCACAGTTTCAGGTTTGCATATCTTCTTTGCTTTATCCACTATTTTCATTGCTACATCTGTTAGTTTCTTGATTCCTTGTTTAAGTTTCCTTGAAACAAAGTATTCATCATCAAGATAGGGATTCATGTCTAACTTTAACTTCGTATGTCTAACTATCTTTGTGTCAGATAGAAGGTTCAGTTGTTTATTTCCCTCAGAAAATATCCAGTTCCTATTTCCACCAGAATGCCAATATTTACTGGCAATCCAATGTTTGGATTTATCAGGATGTCTTCTTTTAGCCCAATGCCAGAGCATATTCCATATTCTTGAGTCAAGCTTACTGAATATTTCACTGGATACTACAAAACGGTGGTAGTTAGTCCACCCAATTATAGTTGGGTTAAGGTTATCAATCAGTACCTCTTGATTCCATGCTTTTCCCCTCTTGATTATGTCACTGATATTTTCAGTGAATTTATCAATGGATTTTTTCGATGGTTTGACAAGAAGTTTACCATTATATTTTCTGAAATTCCATCCGAGAAAGTCAAAGCCATTATCGATATGGGTTATCAGTGTTTTCTCATCAGAAAGTTCCAAACCTCTATCCTTCAGGAAATATTTGATCAATTCTTTAACTTCTTTTGCTATTTCCTCAGTTTTTGCAGTAACAATGAAATCATCTGCATATCGACAAAAGTTGACTTTGTATTTTGCAGCATGATTACTACTCATTTTACCGCTCTTGCTTATATGGTATTTATCTGCAAGCATTTTCTCGATCCCATCTAACGTCATGTTAGCAAGGATTGGTGATATTATACCACCTTGTGGAGTTCCTGCTTCTGTTGGAAATAAATGGCGTTCAAATACATATCCAGCCTTTAGAAACTGTTTCAGAATTGATTTATCCATAGGGACATTGTCTATTAACCATTGATGAGAAATAGAATCAAAACAGCCTTTAATATCTCCTTCCAGTACCCATTTTGGGGAGTCTTCTCTGCACAAACAGGAGAAAACTTGTTCACAGGCATCATGTGTGCTTCTGAATTTTCTGAAGCCAAATGATGTCCTGTCACCTGTTGCTTCTGCAATCGGCTCTAATGCCAAAGCATAAAGTGATTGCATAGCCCTATCATACATGGTTGGAATGCCTAAAGGTCGTTTTTTCTTTTTCCCAGATTTTTCAATAAAAACTCTTTTCAGTGGCATTGCAACATACTCTTTGTCGGTTAGTCTGAGAGCGGCTTCCATTTTGGTTTTCGATGATGACCATATTTCACCGTCAATCCCTGCCGTCCTTTTACCCGTATTTTGAATGGGTTTTCTTGTTGCCAACAGCTTCGCATAATACGAATGGGTTAGCAAATATTGAAACCTTTTTACTATGTACCATTTTCCTTCTTTAACTGCTTTTGTGATCCTGACTTGTAGTCTATTAACGTGTTTTTCAGCTTTCTTCCAGTCGATATTATCCCACTGGTCTCGAAGTTGCACGTTAGTAAGCTTCTCGCCTTTCGGCGTAATTGAATTTCCTACTTTCATAGATTTACCTTCATTCACACAATAAAACACCGATGATAAGTCAGCACCTTTTCAGGCTAAGGCAAATTTTGAACCTTTATTCAGTCGATTACAGACTGACTTTCGCTTTTTATCATATCCTATACCCTCTGCATCTTTGTCGCTCTTCGCAGAGTTCCTACCCGTATTTTGGGGATGCATAGGGCTTGTCAAGTCCTGAATCACAAATAATTTATAAATGCTTTAGAAGCCATCTATGAACCGAGAATCATATGTCCATTCCCCTATAACGTTTCACCAGCCATTATAGTCTGATTCTTCACCGTTTTGGTTCAAGCGTTCAGTCTACTTTCGCTTGTTTCTAATGACGATTCTTGAGATGATTCAACTTTCGTTTTCTTCATAGCATTTGTTACCTTAGCAGATTATCCGGGTTAGACTCTCGGAGTTCTCCACATTGTCTTATGGGCTTCACACATTTCCATTACTGAAAACGCATGCCATAATAAGGTCACTCCGGATGGAAGGAGTGGCATTTCTGCAATTTGTGATGTAGTTTCTTGTCGCGGG
>VEPM01000062.1 GCA_012026795.1 Candidatus Methanoperedens sp. | reverse complement strand
ATTGTTTTTATCCTATTTATAGCTATGTATAAACTGAATATATGTTATAAAATATAAGTTAAATTAAAAATACCATTATTAGTTAGTTACCGTACTTAAGGGAAATAGAATCTGCACTTGGTAGCATGACATCGCCTAATTCCCAGTTTTTTCGAGAAGCTCTAACTTCATCGACTGACATCGATAAGAAAAGATACATTTTTTTACTCGGTTTAAAGGTTATCAGAGAGCAACTTGAAAGCTTAATTCCTAACAAAATCGATAAGATGAATTTGATAGATGGTAAACTTCGGAAAATTATTGAAGCATTCAAACGATGTGGCGTTTATCTGCTTCCGAACGGAGCATTAGAAAACTATATGCCAAGTTACAGCAAAAATCCATATATAATTTCGGATAAAGTTAAGACTGAAGTTTTTGATCAAGAACGAGACTTTATTTTAAACAATGACCTGAATGAGGAACAAGTTCGTTCGAGATACGGTGAACTTATTAATATATTAGATAAGGCATCTCGCTCAAGCATGGTAAACATGGATGAACAGCTAAGTTACACTATTAGCGATTGGATACATAAAGTTCAAATGGCATTTAGGCGTGGTGAAATCCAAGATGTAGAGTCTTTGAAAAGAAATGCAACGGTGGAATGGGCTATTCATTCGCGAATAATTGAATTACTAGAATTCTCGCCAAATTTGGATGGATTTATCAGTAGAATCAAACTAAAACCTTTAGTCGATCCAATGGAGAGAGAAGTTAGATTCATTAATGCAACAGTGGCTGCAAATTTCAAATTAGAAGTTGAATCAATTCAAGCTAACCCATTACAAGCATTATAATAAATAAAATTCAAGAAATGTATATTGTAAGTTAAGTAGATAGGATATTATCGAGATGTCAACCAAAGGAGAAATTATTACAATTTTAATAAAAATTCCATACTTGATATTTTCAATATATTCCTGTCCCCACAGTATGAGGAATAATGACAGACTCTGATGAAAAAACAGACCTTGAACAAATAGTCAACACAACATTAAATGAAATCAGCAGCATCAAAGCTATATACCTATTTGGCAGCATCGCAAAAGGAAAAGAGAACGAAAAAAGCGATTATGACATTGCTGTAATAGTAAGAGAATATCCGGAAAATGACTTAGATAAAATAGCCAGAGTAAGATATTCCCTTCTTGGAGAAATAAAAAGACCGCTTGAGATATTGCTCATTGGTATGGATGATCTTGAATATTCGTCCCCCTTCCTTTATGAAATCAAACGACTCATCTCAACTTAATCCTGTTCTTATTGCTGGAATATCACATTACGAATTTGTAAGGATCCATCCTTTTGTAGACGGTAATGGCAGGACTGCGAGGGCGTTAGCGACCCTTATCCTTTATCTCAAGGAATTTGACATTAAGAAATTCTTTGCATTAGATGATTATTACGACAGCGACAGACTGGCATATTACCGCGTTTTAAATTCCATTGATCAGAAAACACTTGATCTCACAGGATGGATCGAATACTTTACAGATGGCGTTCTTCTCTCCCTCACAAAAGTAAAGGAGAAGGTATTGCAGCTTTCTCTGGAAAAACATAAAAAAGATTCAAAAGGACAGTTGGCTCTTACAGAAAAACAGACTAAGGTTATTGAATATATGATTTTAAATGGACGAATAACAAGTGGCGAAATCCAAAAGATGTTTAAAATATCACGTCCTGCAGCATACAAGGAAATTAAAAAGCTAATTGAACAAAACTTAATCCAACCAAAAGGCACTGGTAGAGCTATATATTATGTTATCAAATAGGTTAACGCAAAGGTTAACGCAAAGGTTAACGCAAGGTTCTATAGACCTTGATTTATAGAAAGTTGCAGGGACTGAAAAAAAGTTGATGAAAGGCATTTTATCAGTCCCTGCAAGGTATAATATGAAAGATGGAATAGGTAAAAGTAACGGTCAAGCAATAATAATAAACGTTATGGATTACAGATCACAGAAAGCCCCTCCCGGAAAGATTATGGCGATTTTCCACCGCTTTTAAGCAGGAAGTAATACCTGGAATATTTTCTTCTATGGACAAAAACGATAATAGACGACACAAGATATACATAAACACAACCAAGAACAAACATTAATCCAAAATGAAAATAAAATTGTGAAGCCGTCATTGTATCCATATCCGGGCGCATCGAAGAAATGATGGAATACACTATCTCCAGAACAAAGAAAACCGGAAGATAAAAGAAAGATACAGCAATAAAAAATATGCGTAAAATTGGATAATTAAACCCTCCATAAATACCTATTGTTATGCAAACTATTGATATTATAAGAATAGCGCCAGCTACTATGGCTTTTTCTTTATCTGCTCTAAGAAATTCTTTCAAAATGTCCATGCATAACCTTTCTTAAAATCTTTCACATCCCCGGTCATCGTATCTATAATAAATAATGCTGTAGCAGGCACTTCTATCGCACCTGTCTTCTCTTTGAACTCGATGCTAACCTTCCAGACATCATTATCCTGTTTTGCGGAGCTAATCGAAAACTCTTCAATATTTAGAGTCATTTTTAGATGCTCCCTGATTCTTTTCTTCATATCCCCGAAGCTCAATTTTCCTGATGCCATATTTGCCACACTTCATATTCATATTAAAGTATGCTTATAAAAACGTTTCATCCTGATCGAGCCCATCCATTAATTCCAACTTTCTGAATTGCATGCTATTTTTAAAGGAATTCATCCTGTTAATCCTTTGTGACAAGAAGTTACATCATAAATTGCCTCGTGCTGCCCCTTCCGTTTGGGGTAATCCTACTGGGGTATGCGTCGGTAGTAATGCTGGGGT
>VEPM01000061.1 GCA_012026795.1 Candidatus Methanoperedens sp. | reverse complement strand
GGTTTTCTCTGCTTATACCGCAAGAATAATAAGACGATACAGCAGTATTTATTTTTCATGTTTATCTATGAACCAGCAGGTTCATGATTAGTTTCACCCCGCTCCGGTAAGGTTTATATCCTCACAGGATAAGGTATAGTTGCCTCTCAAACACTAAAATCAAACAAGAGGCTTGAGGAAATATATGATAGAAATAGCAAAACAGATAGAAGCCCGATTCTTAGAACTGGGCGTTAAAGTAGAGATAAGTGAAATCAATAAAATGCTGGATCAATTGATCAACAGGTTCAAGGTCCCGCCTGAAGAAGCTCGTCGAAACGTAACAAATCACTTTTTAAAGAAACATAATATCCCGAAAACTGAATTTTTCACGCAACGTGAAACGCCGCAGGTTAAGGCATCAGATATAAAAGAGGATGGAAAGTGGGTGACCCTTCGCTGCAAAGTAGTGCAGTTGTGGGAGACAAACCATGAATCTCTTTCCCAGACAGGATTGCTGGGTGATGAATCAGGAACAGTGGCATTTAAGAAATGGACAAAGGCAAACCTTCCCCAGGTCGAGGAAGGAAAAAGCTATATATTCAAGAATGTTGCAACCTCCGAATGGCAGGGGCGTTTCAGCGTCAGCCTGAACAAGACCAGTGAAATTATCCCTGTATCTGAAGATATCAAGGTAGGAAATACTCTTGTTGAATTCCAGGGCGCGATCGTTGATATCCAGAGCGGCTCAGGACTGATAAAGCGATGCCCGCAATGCAACAGGGCGCTAATAAAAGGCGCATGCGGCGAACACGGAAAGGTCGATGGAATATATGACCTGAGAGTCAAAGCTGTCATGGATAACGGGGAAAAAGTGCAGGACATCCTGATGAACAGGGAAGTGACAGAAGCTTTTACCGGCATTACCCTTGACAAAGCAAAGGAAATGGCAACAGAGGCGCTTGACCAGGCTGTTGTGCTCGATGTTATCAAGAGCAAGCTGGTGGGACGCTATTATGTGGTGACCGGAGCAAAGCTTGACAGGTTCATACTCGTTAATACGATCAAGCAGGATGTAAAGCCCATAGAGGAAGACATCAAGAGGGTACTTGCAGCAACTGCGGTTGCAGTGGAGGCGTAAAACATGGCTGAAAACGGATCAGGATTCGTACGTGAAATAGCGCACCGCATATTCGCAGCAGAGTTAAAAGAATCAAACCTCCAGGCAAAGGAAGGGCAGGACCAGTATTCACCGCAATATCTTATCACCCCGACCGGCGCAAAAGCAAATCGCGTCTTCATCGTTGGCACACTCACGGAAAAAGAAGACATCGGAACAGATTCCGAATTCTGGCGCGGGCGCATCGTTGACCCCACCGGTGCATTCTTCGTATCAGCAGGGCAGTACCAGCCCGATGCCGCGCAGGTGCTTGCAAAGTCCGCACCACCGGAGTTCATAGCTGTTATTGGAAAACCCACGACTTTTACGACCAAAGAAGGAAATGTCCTTGTGTCCATCAGGGCTGAATCCATGCATGTTGTGGATGGCGCTACAAGAGATAGATGGGTAGTTGAGACCGCAGACCTGACCACAAAGAGGCTTGCAAAATTGCAGGGTAATGAGCCTGATGCAGTGAAGGCAAGGGAGCATTATTCTACGAATGTGGAGCAGTACAAGGCGATGGTGGCAACGGCGCTTGAGTCGATGAGGGCACGGTAGGGAGTGCCCCTTTTATTTTTTAAATTTGATTATAATAAAGAGGTAAGAATAGATTGAATCTTTTAGTAAATATCGGAATACCATATTTATGGGGTAATCAAACATTCCAAAAGAACGAATGGGGATCTTTAAATTTTTTAGTAGGTCCTAACGGAACTGGAAAGACAAAATTTGCAGAACAATTAAAAGATCGATGTCAAGCTCAAGGGCTAAAAACTCGCTATCTGAATGCAGAGCGTCTTACGGGATTTGAAAAACAGAATTATAATCTCTTTGGATATAGCCAAATGGAAAGAGGATTGGATATTGGGCAGTTTTCAGATTATAAGAATCAAGGAAGAGCTTATGGCTTATCCGCCGGAGCATTCGTTATCCTGAAGGAAAAACTCGATGTGAGAATAAGGGTAGAAGCAAGTTTATCTCAATTATTCGGAAGACGCATTCGCTTGGCTGAAGAGGGAGGTTTTCTAAAACCTAAGATGCAAAAGATTCAGGGTGGAGATGAATATGGGATGAAAGAAAGTGAATGTCATGGCCTTAAGGAACTTATCACATTATTAACTTTTATTTATGATGATGAATACAATTGTTTAATTATTGATGAACCTGAATTGCACTTACATCCACAATTCCAAACTCTTTTTCTTCAAGAGATCAGGCACATAGCTGGAGACCCACGAATTGACCCAAATAAAAAGTGCTTCTTTATAATTACTCATTCACCTTACTATGTTGACATCCGAACACCGAATGATTTGAAGCATTGTGTAGTTTTTCAACCTGATAAGCCTCCTAGTTATGTAAATCAATTGGACGGTGATGACGAGTGGAAGATAAAACGCTTGCTACCAAGGCTAAATACTCACCATAAACAATTCTTTTTTGCATCGCGTCCAATATTTGTAGAAGGGTACACTGATCAACAACTTTTCACCTTGATACAAGAAAAGAGAGGAAAATTGCTCGGCGCCGCAGGGGTTTGCATTATTGATGTTGGTGGAAAGGATGAATTGGATTTTTTTTTCAGATTATGCAAGAAATTAAACATTGATGCTCAGTTTATCACAGATTTAGATACGTCCATTTGCGGTAAATTAAGACAATCTGTGTCTCAAGATACTCGATGTACGGAATATCTGCAAGAAGAGGGGTTAGGGCTTAATTTAATGAGCTCCATTGGTGAAGTTTTAACAGCAATTGATGATTGCTTAAGTACGCCTTCAAGTTGAATTAAGCTCTTTTTCAAAAAATGCACTGACTGTATAAATTGCATCTAAAGGTGATTGGAAATCGCTATTGTCCAAAAC
>VEPM01000060.1 GCA_012026795.1 Candidatus Methanoperedens sp. | reverse complement strand
TCGGTGTCCTTCCTGTGGTCTTATCATGGGAAGAGATCAGGTATCTGCGATATTAATCGAGAATAGCCCAACCAGTACGGTAGGAACTACCGGAATTAAAGCCCGTCAAGGACTACTCAATAGAGGGTCAATGCAACGGGACGCTCCGCGGCTTTAGCCCGGAGCAGTTCACAGCGTAATCTTTAGGGATTATTTTATCCCCGAACTCTGATGCATACTCCTGTATTTCTACAAATACCCCGGTAGCGCCGATTAACAATGTGATAACTCCAATGATAGCGGCAAATCTATTATTGTTCGAAAGTTTACGTTCTTAATTATTTCCTGTATCTGTATGGCTGCTTCATTTCCTACTAATCCGTTAATCCGAAAATTTCCCCTATTACTGCTTCGGTCCCGACAAATATTCCACCCGGATAAATAATAACGATCAGTAAAGGCGGCAAAGAAAAAATTGACTGTCTTCGGGGACAAAGGCATATCAACGGGAAATTTCATGCATCTTCCAACTCAGGATAATTGTTTTTTGCGTACTTTGCGATGTTTAAATATCTATTGAACCTTCAAATACCTGCTGTGCTGTTCCTTCCATATAGGCGGCATCATCGCTTATTGTAATTCTCAATTCCCCGCCTTTCGTATTCACTTTAACTGAATTCCCGGTCTTCCCAAGGCGATATGCTACTGCTGCAGAGGCTACTGAACCAGTGCCGCAGCTTAATGTTTCACCTTCAACCCCCCTCTCATAAGTGCGGATAGTTATTTCATTGCGGGAATCCAGATGAACAAAATTTACATTAGTTCCTTTTGGAAAAATCGGGTCATACCGGATCTTTGGCGCAGCGGTCATTAATTCATGGCCGTCAAGTGAATCTACAAAAATCACTGCATGTGGGACTCCTGTGTTGACCGCAGATACTTCATATCCATGCAAAGCTACATTGAGAAACTCCCCTGCTCCTTTAGCTGGTATTTGTGTCCTCTGGAATTGCGGTTTTCCCATATTGACCGAAACCCACGTTTTAACCTCGCGCCGCGAACTTACGGGCAGGACACCTGCAAGCGTCTGGACACTTGATTTATCCTGTATATACCCTTTATGCAGTGCATATTCCACAAGACAGCGCACGCCATTGCCGCACATCTCGGCCTGTGTGCCATCCGAATTGAAAATCTGCATCCTGATATCCGCTATATCGGATTTTGCGAGAAAAAGCACACCATCTGCTCCTATTCCGAAGCGGCGGTCGCAGTATTTTAACGCAAAACCGGCTTTTTTATCATCCCGGATGATTTTTTCATTATACTCATCGATCAGGATGAAATCATTTCCATTCCCGTGAAGTTTTGTAAAATGCAACATATTATTTCTTCTCTTTCTTTAATGCGGAGGATATCATCGCCCCGGCGGTTTTAATCATCATATAAGCTCCGCCTACAATCAATACCGGCCCTGCGCCAACAGCTGCTGCGGCTATTCCCGCACTTGCAAGAAGCGCAGTATCCTGGTTCGTGAGGAAACGCGAGACTTTATCAAGTGTGGAAGGTTCGATATCCACTGCATCGGTCTCAAGTACTATCTCGCCTTTCTGGAATATTTTTATCCATCCTGTTTCTTCAGAGACAAGGACAGCTGTGATCGTCTCGTCATATAAAGTAATACCTCTGGCTGCTGCATGTTTTGTCCCGAAACCAAGAAGAGTTTCGGATTTTAGTATCCTTGCTCCGTATGCAACCATTTCCCCTTCAGGGGTGAATATCATGGCCCCGTCAAGCGTAGCAAGTTTTTCAACAACAGCATCCATGCCCTTACTTAGTAAATTTCCTGCGAGCTGGACCTGAGGATAATGAAGGCGGTAATTTCCTTCAATTTGCTTACTATCAGTAATTATGAAAAGAGCTCCCTGGTTTTCTTTGGCGAGCCTCTTTGAAATATTGAGGATGTTACGCATTACTTCAGATTTCTTATCAGCGGTTTTTTCTATCTGGATCATAAGAGCTTACTTACTATTAAGATAAGTTATAAGTTTTGGTAAATTGATTCCGATTGGATCCTATAAACAGCAGGTAATGATGTCTCAATTGCAAAAAAAAGAAAATGTCCGGAATATGTTCGCAGGTATTTCCAAAAGGTATGATTTCTTAAATCACCTCCTGAGCTTTGAAAAAGATAAATACTGGCGTCGCTTTGCCGTATCAAAGCTTCCACGGGGATATATTATTGATGTCTGTTCAGGTACGGGAGATATCGCAATAGAGGCTTCAAAAAAGAACAGGGTAATAGCTTCGGATTTTTGTTATGAGATGCTGCAATTATGCAGGCCCAAGCTAAAGAAAAAGGATATAAAAAATGTAAGTTGCATCCAGAACGATGCAGAAAACCTTTCTTTTAAAGATGGTACTTTTGATGGCGCAATTGTAGCCTTTGGAATACGTAATGTCGCAGATATAAAGAAAGCTTTATCCGAGATGAACCGTGTGGTCAGAAAAGGGGGCAACGTGGTTGTTCTTGAATTCTCTTTACCTGAGAATGTAGTTTTTAGACATTTGTATTATTTTTATTTCAAGAAGATCTTACCGTTAGTGGGGGCGGTTGTATCCAGAAGGGATGGTCCTTATAATTATCTTCCTGCATCAGTGATGGCATTCCCTGAAAGGGATGAGTTTGTTAAACTTATGAAAGATGCTGGTATTTCACATGTTGAATATTTTGACTTGACTTTCGGGATAGTCACGGTTTATGTGGGGGATTGTAATGGTGAGATAAGTAAAGCTAAAGTGAAAAAGTGTATATGCTAAGATTTCTTCCGTTGTTAACCTGGAATCCAGAAATACAGGGAATGCCAAACCATTAACCTCTTTAGAAACGGTTATCGAATTGATAAATCACACGGACAGCAATAAATTATTTATATGATGATAGCTCTTTCCATATTGGGGATAATGATGAAAGTTAGTGAAATAATAGAAGAATTCATTCCGTGTGAAGTATGTGGGAATAATGATTTAGAGAATTTTTATTTCCATGTTTCAGTGGGCCAGCCATATGTAAAATGTTGTGAATGCGAAGAGGAATACTATTCCACAAGCGCCAGGAAAATTTTAGCACGGGCCGAGGAATCAAGGAAGGCAAAAAGGGAATCAAGAATAACTTCCAGGGAAAGAACCGGTATCGGTTTCAAAGATCAGAAGCCTGTACATCCTCTTGTCAAAACACTGGCACAGATGTAAATTATCAGCGGCGCTGTCGAGCCCGATGAGCCGGACGATATCGGATCTTACGGGAGTGTAACCGATTTTGTTGAAACTTCTATTAACTTGAAAGAAAGTAATAGGAGTCGAGCAAAATGGCAAAATTGTTTACAAGAGAACAAGCGAGAG
>VEPM01000059.1 GCA_012026795.1 Candidatus Methanoperedens sp. | reverse complement strand
ACCTATAGGTGGGCAGTTTGGGTGGGGCGCCACGCCCTTGAAAAGATATCAAGGGCGCCCAAAGGTTGACTCATGTGGGTCGGAAACCCGCAGTAGAGTGCAAGAGCATAAGTCAGCCTGACTGGATTTCGCACAACAAGAAATCCTGAGACGAAAGTCTGGTCTAGCGAACCACTAAGCCCTCTTGGTGAGGGCTATTGACTACAGAAAAGCTACCACAGGGATAACAGAGTCGTCGCCGGCAAGAGTACATATCGACCCGGCGGCTTGCTACCTCGATGTCGGTTCTTTCCATCCTGGCTGTGCAGCAGCAGCCAAGGGTGAGGTTGTTCGCCTATTAAAGGAGATCGTGAGCTGGGTTTAGACCGTCGTGAGGCAGGTCGGTTACTATCTATAAGGGGTGTTTTGAGGTCTGAGGGTAAGTTGCATTTAGTACGAGAGGAACTGTGCAACGGTGCCACTGGTGGACCTGTTGTCTGGTAAGGCATCGCAGGGCAGCTACGCACTAAAGGATTAAAGCTGAAAGCATCTAAGCTTGAAACCTCACCTAAAAAGAGACCTCCTAGGACTCTCGTAAAAGACGAGTTTGATAGAGTCGGGGTGTAAGCACCAAGGTGACGAGGTGTTCAGCCCGCCGACTACTAACGTCCTTGCTAGATTTTGTTTCACTGCATTCGGGCGATATTCAGATTGTGTGTAATACATGGATTATGTTGTGCTCGCAAAAATCCACATATGCCTGCAGGGTATATGTGTGTGCGCATTGCAGCGGGCGCGACGCTGACTGTCATAAGCGAGTATAGCGGCCAAAGCGGCGGGGAAACACCTGTACCCATTCCGAACACAGAAGTTAAGCCCGTCTACGTTCTGCATTGTACTATGATGTGCGAACTCTAGGGAACTGTGGAACGCTGCTATGCTTACTTATTACTTCTTATTTTTTCAGAAGGTTTATTTCCTAATAGATTCATCATTCATCTACAACTGATTATCCATTAACTACAGGAATTTAAGAACTATGTTATAAAATTAGATACTTTGTTAATCCAAATATCAGATCTCCATAAAAAACAGCCACAAAAAATCCCATTGTTATTGAAATCATAAAAGGCAAACCCGGAGTAACCCAAACCTCATCTTTAACCAAACCCTTATCAATAAGAGTTTGAAGCTGTGAAATTACGTTATCATTAATCTCCACGCCGCCTCGTTTAAACTGTTGTTTAACAGTGCCATCAATCTCCTTGAAATCCTCGATTAACCTGATATGCCTGCCGGAAAGTTCTTTGATTTTTGCTTTATAACCTATGAATATATAAGCCGGTTTATCAATGTGCAATCCCATCTTAGCCAGGTTGTATGCGGCTAATCCGGCTGGAACGAAAATTGTCAGCAGGACAGCATTTCCAAATATGCCAAAAGCAAAGAGATCAATTAAAGGATCATTCAAAGGAAAATTAAATCCTAAAATATTGAATCTTGGATAAGCTGGAAGGATTATCGACAAAACAATAAGCGATTTGGCATCTGCACCGCCGAATGTTCCCAGTTGAAATATAATATAGACAAAAACGAAGATCAATCCTGCCGAAATTAACAGGCGGGGGATATAATCAAGTCCTATCGTGTAGATATCATTCAATACAAAAAAACTGCCGCCTGCCAGCATTATAATCCAGAGTTTATTAGATACGCGGCGTGTCTTAATATCCGAATAACATGAGTAAATCAGGAATGGAATGCAGAATAATATCTTTAAAATATCCAGCATATTCTTTTAATTGTTTTTTATACTTAAAATATTATCCCGTTAAGATGGCAAACTATATAGACAAAAATACCGATATACACTTTTTTCATGCCGTCGTGGCTTAGCCCGGCAAAGCGGCTGATTCGTAATCAGCAGATCGGGGGTTCAAATCCCCCCGGCGGCTTTATATTATATTATTAGTGTTCTGAAACGCCATAAGTTTTAAATCTAATGACCTGTATTACAATTCAATATACACACGTATCATTATTATGAAACCTATCGATAAAATATTAGAACTGCTTGGAGATAATCAATGGCATAACATTGAAGAGATAAAAAAAGAAAATCCACTACTGCCGAATAAATTAAATGGATTATTTCGCTTTCTTCAAGAAGAGGGATTTGTTACAAGAGAGAATAACAAAATTAAAATAACGCCCATGGGATTGAAATTCTTAAATCTTCCTTCAGATGCGGCATCTCATCCACCATCTTCAGTCTCTTTAGCAATTCCATTCCTTTATCCTGTAAGCTCGTAGTATAGTAAATTATAGGCTTTCTTTGAGTTTCTCTTCTATCAGTGAGCAAACGCCCTGTGCATCTTCATTGACAGCAACTATCTCTATCCCATCCGGTGCTGATGCTCCCAGGCCGAGTTCTGCCGCCCTGGCTATTTGTTCCTGTTCAAATACCCCGCCCCTTGAGATCTCACCCGTAGTACTGTATATCCTGAGAACGCATATACCAGCAGCGTCCAGAGCCACCCTGTCAGAGCTTGCTATCAGTATTTCAGGTTCTATCAGCGTCCCCGTGTCAGGTCCTCCTTTTGAAAAACCCTTAATCCCATCCATGATTATGAACTCAGGCTTGTAGGCTGAATTGATTTCTGCAATCATCAGCCTCTGGTATCTTGAGGAATGAAGCTCTGACATATAGTTGTACCCGTCGTCAGGATCGTATTTTGCTACCATGCCGACACTGTTCTTGAGCGACATGGTGATTTGCCCCCCGAACCTGTGTGTCTTAAGACAGCATGTCGTGATTACCGAATCCGCCTCCCTGAATACCTTCGGGAACAAATATCCCCTGCTCCAGTGGCTACCTTTTTCCTTCACCCAGTCATCACTCTTGAGTTCATCAAGTACAACCACCTCAAATCCTTTTTTCCCTGCAAGTTCCACGACACCGATATCTTCCAGAACTTTTCTTGTATCGCCCATTCCGCTCCTCTCTGCCAGGACAATGCGGGAGTCATGTTCCTTCAGGACATCCACGATGGCTGAGAGGGTGTCAATATGTGTTGAGGCCGGGAAGGGATCTGCACTATTGTAGTTGGCCTTGACCGCTACCTTTTTGCCTGAAAGGTTTTCAAGGTCGAAATTTTTTAACAGCTCAGTTACTGATGTTCACACAATCGATCTAAAAGTAACAGGTTTTTATTTTTAGAAATCCATCTCTATTACTGCGAATAATCGGAGATGGATTTCCTTGGACCTATTGATCTTATTACTAAGCTTTCTAAGCCCATTAGATAGTGATTCTTGCCTATATAAAAGCCTATCTGAATTGATGATAGCTAAACTGATACTACCTTCTTTTACAATAAATAACGCCAAAAAGAAAGGAATGCTTAAATTATCCAATTCATATCATTATAAATCGATTAAAAAGTTAGGATATCTGTTTATTTGTGGGAAAATCAAATTAAATAGCTTTCTTTTGGATCATGAAAATTTTATGAATATTTCTGATGCTACACTTCTTGCCAGATCAGGAAAGAAGGTGTATGGTGCTAAAAAGCTTATGAATTATGTTACTAAAAGTTATGAGATTTTGCAGGATTTATTAATTACCGTAGAACGATTCAACGGACTAAATTATATCACTGACTTTAAGATAATTAACCACAATAAAAAGCATTTAACAAAACCAGAAGAGATAGCCAAAGCGATTAAATCTGATAAAATAAAGAAGAATAGTTGGTTGGTCATTGATGGAGGATTGAAATCCAAAGAACTGTTAAAAGAAGCCAGAATAAACTCAATAAAGCTTATTACTC
>VEPM01000058.1 GCA_012026795.1 Candidatus Methanoperedens sp. | reverse complement strand
TCACACATTTCCATTACTGAAAACGCATGCCATAATAAGGTCACTCCGGATGGAAGGAGTGGCATTTCTGCAATTTGTGATGTAGTTTCTTGTCGCGGGATGATAGTTAGACCAACCAGTTATTACCGGGTTAAGGGCAGCTATCAGTTTCTCTTGTTTCCACGTTTTTCCAATATCGATTAAGTTACTGATTTTTTCAGTAACTTTATCAATGGATTTCTTCGACGGTTTAACAAGAAGTTTACCATTATATTTTCTGAAATTCCATCCAAGAAAATCAAAGCCATAATCAATATGGGTTATCAATGTTTTCTCATCAGAAAGTTCCAGACCTCTATCCTTCAGGAAATTTTTCATCAGTTCTTTAACTTCTCTTGCAATTTCCTCAGTTTTTGCAGTAACGATGAAGTCATCTGCATATCTACAAAAATTTACTTTGTATTTGGCATGATTTCTATCTATTCTTCCACTTCTACTTTTGAGGTATTTATCTGCAAGTGTGTTCTCAATCCCATCCAATGTCATGTTGGCCAGGATTGGCGAGATAATACCACCCTGTGGGGTTCCTGCCTCTGTTGGAAATAGATGGCGGTCAAATACATAACCGGCTTTTAGAAATTGTTTCAGAATTGATTTATCCATCGGGACATTGTTTATTAACCACTGGTGCGATATATTGTCAAAACAACCTTTAATATCACCTTCCAATATCCATACGGGAGAATTCTCTCTGCACAGATAGTGAAAAACTTGTTGACAAGCATCGTGGGTGCTTCTGAATTTTCTGAAGCCAAACGATGTCCTGTCCCCCGTGGCTTCTGCAATCGGTTCTAATGCCAAGGCATAGAGTGATTGCATAGCTCGGTCGTACATAGTCGGGATACCTAAGGGTCGTTTTTTCTTTGACCCATATTTTTCAATGTATACTCTCTTTAATGGCTTTGCCACATACTTTTTATCAGTTAAACTGAGAGCGGCTTTCATTTTCGCTTCGGGTGAAGACCATATTTCACCGTCAATCCCTGCCGTTCTTTTACCCTTATTTTGAGTAGGGTTTCTCGTTGCTAACAGTCTCGCAAAGTGCGAGTGGGTTAGTAGATACTGCAACCTCTTTACCAAGTACCATTTGCCTTCTTTAACTGCTTTTGTGATTCTGACCTGTAGCCTATTCACATGTTCTTCAACTTTCTTCCAGTCGATATCATTCCACTGGTTTTTCAGTTGTTTGTTTGCAAGCTTCTCATCTTCCGATGTAATTGAATTTCTTGCATTCATAGGTTTACCTTCGTTCACACAATCAAATACCAATGATAAGTTAGCACCTTTTCAGGTTGAGGCAAGAACCTCTATCCGGTCTGTTACTGACCGACGTTCGCTTTTTATCATATCCTCTATCCTCTGCACCATCGTTACTCCTTGCGGAGTTTCCTACCAGTTGGGAGTGCATGGGACTTACCAAGTTCTGCATCGCAAATAATTCTAAATGCCTTAGAAGCCATCTATGAGCCGAGAACCGTTTGTCCATTTCCCTGTAACGTGAGCCAAGCCATTACAGCCTGATTCTGTACCATTTTGGTTCAAGCGCATCGGTCTATTTTCGCTTGTCTGTATTTACGACTCTTACAATGGTTCAACATTTGTTTCTTCATAGCATTTTTACCTTAGCGGATTGTCTGAATTAGACTTCCAGAGTTCTCTACATTGTCTTATGGGCTTCATACCTTCTCATTACTGAAATCGCATGCCATAATAAGGTCACTCCGAATGGAGGGAGTGGCATTCTGCAATTTGTGATGCAACTTCTTGTCGCAATGGCTTATATACAATAATTGACTGTCAGTGATAAGAGATGGATTATATTCTTTATAAAATATGATCTCTTGGATAATGGATATGGTTTTCCGTTCTCTATTATCATTATTTCTTTGTTGGGATCTAACTTATACCATGATTTTTCAGCATTGTCTACATGCGGCAAAATACCTTTCTTTTTATCAAATACTTCAGAGAATACAGAAAAAAGACACTTTTTTTGAAAAATCTGTATTACCAATCTTTTTTAATAATGTTGAATATATCGGAAGTCTGTTGTAGGATATACTCAGGAGGAAATACGTCTAAGAAAACGTCTAAGTGGGAAGAGGCAGGGCAAGAGCTCGAGGATTATATTAAAAGCGTTTACTCCGCTTTGTTAAAAAACGAGTATTTAAGGAATTCAAAGATTGAAAAGAATCATATTGAAATTGGAAAGTGGGGAACTAAACGTAAATTCGATGTTTATTATGAAGTCAAAATAGCAGGAGTAACTCATAAAGTTGCAATCGAATGCAAATATCATAATAAAAGGATAACTGTAGAAATGATGGACGCGTTTGTGTCTAAGCTCAAAGATTGTAATAATATTCGTGGTTTTATGGTATCTACCAACGGGTTTGAAGAGGAAGCTAGACAAATAGGAAAACATAATGGGATTGAGTTAATTACCGAAGATGAATTGCCCAATATGTATGGCTTATTGATTGCACATACGGAATGTCTTAGACCCGACGAATGTGTACACGGGTATCCATTTTGGACTATTATGGAAGTAACTGAAGATGGGAAAAATACAGGTACATATTATTCACTTGGAGGCAACATAGTCAATATACTTATACCTCGCCCCGTCTGGCATGGCGGCAGAATATTATTATTCATATCGAAAAAGTCTGCTGAGCGGGTATTAAAAAGAACTGGGGTACATGGTTCTGCTGTTTTCGGAGTTACACGAGAACATTTGATAGGTATTTGTCATATGGCAGAAGAATATAATTGGCCCTTCGCAATCGCTAGCACATTGGGATTTGGTGGGCCAGATAACGGAATCCTTATGTTTGAACATTCATATGATGAGATATTAGATCATTTTGACACGAAATAATTTCTTTTTGCCAAAAAATATTTTATTTTATCAAACGCGTTATTTGATAACCAAGTTATGGCTTAAAGATAGTATTCAGAATCTTACTGAATGCAAGATCGTATTTTTAGACCCTGATAATGGCATTGATTTCAAAAATGAAGGTACATCACCGACACATGTTTATTATAATGAAATTATTAATTCTTCGAATCCAAACATCCAAAGATAGATATATCATCAATAACAATTCTTTAAAAGCTGAGAGAGTGGGTTAATTTATTCATAATTATTCAAAAAAATCCGGGAGAAAATTCATGCATGAAAATGCAGTTATTGTAAGCGGGGTGAGAACGGCAGTATGCAAATTCGGCCTTGGATTTAAAGATGTCCCAGCGCAACGATTAGGTGCTATTGTGATTACAGAAGCCCTTAAAAGATCCGGCCTGGATACCAGCGATGTTGGAGTGGTAATATGTTTTATACAAGAGAACAAAAAAACATAATTGAAATGCTCTTTTCGAATTCGGATAAAGGGGAATATGATCTTACAGAGGAATATAATCATATACTTGGTTCAATAGGGGATTTCGTTGAAAAAGAAATACTGCCGGACGCTGTAAGAATTGATGAGGAAAAGATATTCCCAGGACAGAATCTGGAAAAGATAGAAAAACAGGGAATTATGGCTATCCCTTTCCCGCAGGACTATAACGGGCTTGGACTTCCTTATCCTCTGTATGTTGCAGCCATTGAGATTCTTTCAAAAGGCTGTCCTAATACAGCACTCCAGGTGTCTGTTCAGGGAATGGTTTGTGAAGGAATAAGATTATTTGGCAGTGAAAAACAGAAAAACGAGTTCCTTAAAGAAAAAGGTCTTGTAAAGGGAAAAAGCCTCGTAGCTTTTGCTCTCACAGAACCCTGCTGCGGTTCGGATGCAAAATCTATCCGGACAACAGCAACACTTTCAGGCAATAATTATATAATCAATGGAACAAAGACCCTCATTACAAGTCCGGGGGAAGCTGATCATGTTCTTGTTTTTGCACGGACTGAAAAAGGTATTTGTTGTTTTCTTGTTCCGCGAAAGACTGCGGGATTCAATGTAGTAAGAGTCATCCCAAAACTGGGATTCAGGGGGCACAGGTTATCGGAAGTATATCTTGATAACTGTGAAGTATCTGAAAGAAACCTTATCGGGGAAGAAGGGAAAGGACTTGAATATGCAAAGCAAATCCTTAATTCAGGGAGATTGACAATCGCGGCAATAGCTATAGGGATAGCCCAGGCTGCATATGAAAAATCAATCTCGTACAGCAGGGAAAGGAAAGTATCCGGGGAGAGTATTTCGAAATTCCAGCTAATACAGGAGAAACTGGCTGATATGGCAACACAGATTAATGCTGCCAGGCTTTTGACATATTATGCAGCCCATTTAAAGGGTAATGGAAAAAACTTTGTATCCGAAGCGTCCCAGGCCAAGCTTTTTTCCGCTGAAATGGCATTGAAAGTCTGCGATAACGCTATCCAGATACATGGTGGCTATGGGTACACGGACGAATATGATATCCACAGGCACTGGAGAGATGCAAGGCTGCTTACTATTGGTGAAGGCACATCCGATATATTGAGATTATTAATAGCCCATCTGGCTTTGAAAGAGTAGAAGCGTTATGGATATCCGACAAATAGGAATAATTGGCGCAGGAACGATGGGCAGGGGAATAGCCCAGGTAGCGGCGCAGAATGGTTTCAAGGTTATTCTGGAAGACAAAGAAAAGGAAAGAGTCCTGTCAAAAATAAGAGTTGGCACGAGCCTTGAAGATTGTAAAGATTCTTATTCCCATGTTGAGAATATGGGAAAGCCTGTGATATAAGAATAGCTTCACAGGAATAGGCAGGGCAAAGGAACTGGCACAGACCCTGGCACAAAAGAGTCCGATAAATTTGAAATTAATAAAAACATTGATAAATTCGAATCATGAAATAAAGAAGGGCCTTGAGATGGAAATCATGGACTTTTCAGGGTGCTTTGCTTCCTAAGACCATATGGAAGGAATGAAGGCATTTCTTGAGAAGAGAAAGCCTGAATTTAAGGGAAGCTGAATCCAACACTATGATAAGACGTCCATTATTAATGGACATATACCCCAATACAAGCATAGCTAAATTACGTCACAATTAATCATTGCAATAGCCTTGAAATTTTTCGACGCACTTATATATGCATTATTATGTACATATATATGATGAAATATCAAAACCCATCAAAATTGGAGGACTAAAATGGATAGGATGAATAGGAAATATGTGACTCTGGGGTTACTACTAATTTTGGCGATAGCCCTGGTAGGATTGCCAGAAGCGCTTGCAGTAAGCAACTACCTTGACGCTTTCAAAACTAAATACGGTACTGCGAACACAAAACTTGATACCTGTGATATCTGCCATGTTTATGGAAGTAATGCAAGAAATCTTTATGGTCAAGACGTTGAGATCCAATTAATCGGAGGAGCAACAACCACGCTAACAGCAGGAGCAACAACTACGCTAACGATTGATCAGGCACTCACGAATGTAGAGCCAAAAGACTCAGACGGTGATACATACAGTAATATCGACGAAATTAAGGCCCTGACTTTTCCGGGCAATACATCCGATTACCCTGCACCGGCTGTAACCGTGACTTTCAAGATCACTGATGGTCTTAATAATATTCAGAACGCAGCTGTCTCAATGGACAGTATAAAGATGAAAACAGACAGTTCAGGAACAGCAGTGTTCACTAATATAGCTCCTGGGGACCATCCTTATGCTGTAAGCAAGACAGGATACAAACGACTTTCAGGTGTTGTAAGTGCGACAGGCAATGTAACAGTATTTGTAAAATTAGTACTGAAATAGAGATCTATTCTTTTTATTTTTTCGACCAGAAGTATTATCAATGTGATTATAAGACAGGATATTTTGAATGGCATATGACTCTGGACATTATTTTTTCAAAAGTTCTTGATCGTTATGTAGAGATAGAATATGGTACTGGTACAAAATTGCGTTCACTCCGATTTGTTGAGCCCGGAAAACAACTTAAAGAAAAAAAGACACATGACGCTGCTTTTGAATTAGAACGCTATTTTGGGGGTGAAGCAATTGATTTTTCATCGGATGTGGACATATCCTATCTATCGCCATTTGAACAAAAAGTGCTGGCGGAGACCAGGAAGATCAAGCACGGTAAAACAATTACCTATTCTGAACTCGCCGAAAAAATAGACAGCAGGGCAGTGCGGGCGGTCGGGAATGCACTTGGTAAAAATCCAATCCCCATTATCATTCCCTGCCACAGGGTAGTAGCAAAGAAGGGCATTGGCGGATACTCGGAAGGAATAGATATTAAAACCAGATTGCTGGAACTTGAACAGATATATGCCAATAACCTTTAATATGTCAAAAATGAATGTGGGGTCAGAGCCCCGATGGGGTAGCGGATATCCTTTGAGATTGCGGATCTTAAGACCTGGGTTCAATTCCCAGCCGGGGCGTTTCAGTTCAAGTTCAATTCCCCTTTTTTAAGGATTACTTCGTATGAAAAATCTATCCCGTCCATTCAGGTTAAACGTGTATAAAACAGATTACCTTAATAAATAATTTAGGTAACTTGATAAGTTTTCTA
>VEPM01000057.1 GCA_012026795.1 Candidatus Methanoperedens sp. | reverse complement strand
TTACCAAGCAATGCGAACTGTTTGAGAAGGCGGGCAATCCCATCATCTCGGTAGACTGTAAAAAGAAAGAACAGATTGGAAAGTTTAAGAACAATGGTAAGGAGTGGACAAAACAAGGCAAAGAGAACGAGGTACAGGTAAACGCCTATGATTTTCGCTCTCTTGCAGAGGGATTAGCCATACCATATGGGATATATGACAGATTAAAAAAGCAAGGGTTTGTGAATGTTGGGATAAATCATGATACAGCGGCATTTGCAGTGGAGAGTATCAGGAGATGGTGGAAGGAGTATGGAAACATCCAGTATCCGCATGCTACAGGAATACTCATTACCGCAGATGGTGGCGGATCAAATGGGGTGAGAAACAGACTGTTTAAACGAGAACTCCAGCGCCTGGTTAATGAAATCTGCCTACCAATAACGCTTGCTCATTATCCTCCAGCAACCAGTAAATGGAATGTCATTGAGCATCAGTTATTTTCTTATATATCTATTAACTGGCGAGCAAAACCATTAACCTCACTAGCGGTTATTCTAGAACTCATATCTCACACAACCACAGCATCAGGGCTTACGGTTTCAGCAATGGCAGATAATAATCACTACGAAACAGGATTAAAAGTTACAGACGAAGAAATCGAAAAACTCAATATTATGCGAAATGAATTTCACGGCGAGTGGAATTACACAATAAAACCACAAAGTGCTCTTCTATAGATAGTCAAGTTATTTATGAATGCCCCCTTAGGACCCGTCCCTATATTCATTTTCGTTCAAAAAACATATATTTTATCCCAAGAATCTATATATACTATTAAATATCAGTAGAAAAAAGGAGTTTAAAATGGAAACGCGGAAAGTCTATGTAAGCGGTGGTTCGACCTATGTCATTTCACTGCCGAAAAAATGGGTCAGGAAGTCAAAACTGAATGCCGGTGACTCTCTTGTGGTCACGGAACAGGGCAGTTCACTTCTCATCGAAACCAGCGTTGCCGAGAAAGAATCAAGAGTAAAAGAGATTAAAATCTCACAATTAACATCAAGCGAGGAACTTGAACGCCTGGTCATTGCTTTCTATCTTGTAGGGTATGATACCATAAGGATCAAACTTGACAGGAAAGACCACATCCCTTACAGGAAGAGTATTCGCAAAGTGCTGGATTACCTTATAGGGGTAGAAATAGTTGAGGATACAAACGATACAATGATCCTTGAGATCATGGTGGACTACAAGCGTATGAACACCATGCAGATACTCCAGAGGATGTACTCTATAAACAGGTCGATGTTGCTTGATCTTGGCAAAGCTTTGAAGAACATGGACATCGGGCTCGCAAAAGATATAGTTGTAAGGGAAAGGGAGATAGACAGGCTCTATTTCCTGGTCGTCAGGCAGTTAAAGAGCGCAGTTGAATACCAGCAGGTAGCTGAAAAACTGGGTATCAGGAACCAGAGGGACTGCCTGGGTTACAGGATTGCAGTCAAGGTGCTTGAGAGGATAGCAGACCATATAGAAAACATAGCAAATAATTATATCCAGTTGACCGGGATACAAAAAGATACGGTGCTGGAAGATTTCGTGAAACTTAATACAAATACTGTCGAAATATTCGAAAAATCGGTTGATTCTTTGTTTAAAAGAAATCATGTACTGGCTGAGAAGATCTTTCAGGAACTGAAGGAAATTAAAAAATCGCATGCAGATATCTCAAACGAACTACTCCAGCCGAAAAACATCCAGTCTGCAATATTGCAAAAAGCAATGCTTGACAGCCTGGGAAGAATTGCAAGTTACAGCGCTGACCTGGCCGAGATAGCCATCAACATGTCGGCAGGAGCCCCGGATTTTGATGACAATGGGGGGTAAGAGTTATAAGAAATCCATGGAACTCTTGTTATTCAGGTATTTGAATGCATTCAAATTAGAATACTATAATCTTTTCCATAAGGCGGCATGAACATAAAAGCCGTATCATGTTCATATGGATTTTAATTATGAACATGAAAATAAGCATTATGGACGTATAAATGATCATTAAATCCCAACACTGCCAAAATTAGTTGTAATCCCGCGATTGATTGGCTTTTAGTTAAATCGCTGCCTGATATCAGGCCAGGCGCGGTTTCGCTACAGGCTCGCCCTTCATCATATGCCCCATGAATAAATTCTTATCCTTCCATCAAATACTTTTCTTTGCATCTCTCCAATTATATACGCCTTTATATCCGAAGGGATAAGTATCCAGGCAGAATTATCCATAACTATCCAGCCCCTGTCGTTTTTTGTAACGACCTCTTGTAGCATATCAACATTTTTGATTACCTTGGCGTTTGCATATATCTCATTTGAACCATTGTTTACCAGCAAATCATCGATACCAAGACCCACCCCGTTTGCCTCAAATGCCAGCCAGTAATCTGACCTGCCCATATAAAACAATGATACTGCAGGCCTGCTATCTATTAGTATATCATTAACTTGCATATTTTCCCTGACATAGCCGTACGCTTTTTTGAAATCAGCCTGCGGTGCATTGACACCAAGGTTAAAATTATCTTCAGGTGTAATTATAAATATATGTTGTGAGAACGCCGTCACGATTAACAATAAAGTAATCACAATAGCACCGAGAGTTGATCCCGTCTTTGCAGCTTTATTTTCTCTATACTTCTGTGTGAGCCCGAACAGGAAATCAAAGAAGTAAGAACAAAATATCAGAAGGATCGGAAATATGAAATAAAGATACCTGGTGCCGGGCAGAGGAACATAATAGGAAAGAATATAAAAAGGGATGGCGAAGGCGGTTATCAGGAGCAATCCACTCATCCGGTTCTTGCACAAAGACAATACTGCACCAAATATCGAAAGATAAGTGAGAAATGACAGTTCAGTGTTCAGGATATTAAAATATACGTCAAAATATTCAACACTGGCAAGCCAACTATCCTTTGAAATAGAGGCTATTACAGCAAGAAAATCTGATCCCAGGAATTTTAAGAAAAGAAGTATCAGCACTACAATGAATATGAATAATCTAATATAATATTTCATATATACGAAATCTTTCCATTTATGCCTGATCTCCTTAAAATTAGCTATTAAAAAAAAAGGAGGGAATATTAAGATCAACACATATCCGAATACATGGCTTAATACAGCGCTGATAAAAAACAATACAGATAGTGAAAAATTCAAAATTCTTTTGCTTGTGTTCTTTCTTTCTTGATTATAAAAATTGAATTCAAAAAAGAAGTAAAGAGATAATAGATAAAAAAACTGGAGTTGCTGATACATCCTTGCCTGTCTTGACCAGGCAATCTCCATTACTGAAAAGGTTATCAATAGAGCTGCTATAAGTCCAATCCTTCTATTCCCGAATTTCACTCCCATAATATACACAAGTGGTATAGTAAGCGTTCCAAAAATTACACTGGGAAACCGGGCTGAAAATTCGCTAATACCAAAAATTAAAAAACTGAGGGATATAAAAAAAGTGTTCAAAATACCCCTCATATAAACGAAACCTGAAGGGAAAGCCGGGGTTCCGTGATTTATCAGAGCTACTGCGGCATTTGCCGATATCGCTTCATCTATCCAGAAAGAAGGTATATCTAAATGATAAATTCTGACCAGAAAGCCGTAAATAGTAAGAAATAGAAGCAGGATGATACTTATTTTACTTTTTAGAGGTAATATCATTGTTTTTGTTCTTAAATATTTTTCAATTGCAGTTGTCAACATAATACTTAATAAAGTTATTTTTATATATCCTATATTTTTTCAAGAAGCATAATTTTATCAATAGAAATATTATTATTATAAGTATTACCATTTGATATAAAGTAGTATGGTAATTTGATTATATAGACATCAGCTATGCGGAGGTAGTATAACGAAAAAGTGTCTTTACACGATTGCGGGATTAAGTCCGGTATTCATACTCGTGTATCTTCTTTACCTTATTACTTTTAATGTTCCTATCATCTACACCATAGATATTGGCTCGCCAGAAGACGTGGATTCCAGCAAAGATGCCTATTTGAAGGATATGATATATGAGGGGAGGTTAACCCAGAGCAGGACTATTGAAGGCGATACTATCAGAAACATGACAGGTTCACCTTTATATTTTTATATTAATCCCACGAACCGCATATCGAACGATACAAAGATAACAGTAAAGCTGAAATTCAGGGGGGATTCTGATGTCGATATTGCATTTTATAAAAATTATGCATGGCAGCCCCTGTTTATTAAAAGACTGGATAATTACACACCGGTCAAACAGTTTGGTGATACCAGCATCTATAGCATAGATAAAAGCAGTAATTATACAAATTATGATACTATAGAAGAATGGATTCCGGGCAATATACCAGAATTTTCATCTGTAGGATTGTACGGATACGATATTGACCCTGATATACTGGTTAACAGGGGGCTCACTTATAATAATGTAGAGACTGAGATCAATCAAACCCTCAGGGGGACGCATTCATTTCTCATCTATCTTAATGATAGCCTGGACCTGGCACTGGGTAAGCAGGACCTGAACTGGTATAATGGAAGCGATGAGTATTCTGTTGAACTCTATGATATGGACGGCCATCTGGTTTTTAGCGATACTATGCAGGATGATGGGATTACAGGCAACACCTCACAGAAGCTGCCACCACAGTTTAAAACTTTTTATAATTATAGTATGGAAAAAGGAATTTATGAGCTAAGGCTTGTCTATCTGAAGGGGGATAACAAAAATATGGATTCGGCCATAACGTGGATAAAAATAAACACGGACAAGATTGTAACTCAGGGGGATATCCTGCCTCTTAATCCTGGCACTCTCTTTTTCGATCTCAGGAAAAACACCACGCTAAAATTTTTTGCATGGCAGAGGGATGCAATTCAGAACCTGTCTATTAAAGGCACCATTGATAGGGATGTTATAATTAACAGCAGCCATTTAGGATCTCCGGTATCTGTGGAATTGCCTGCGGGCAGCTATAATATATCCATGAAAGGTAATCTCTATATATCAGGTGCAGATTTCGCTTTTGCAGAAAAATCTCTTTTCCAGCCCTTTAATTATCTGGTTACTGATGAAAATGATGAGAGTAGCGAGTGGTTAATAACCTCTAATTATCAGGTGGAGAGGGAAAGTAACGGCTGGATCATAGCCTGGAAAATATACAGCGGCTCCGATATTGATCTGATGAATGATAAAACCATAATCTTCGGGTTGAAGAAAAAAGGTGAACAGGAGGTAGAACTGGATGGATTTGAAGCCATTCTTACACCCGGATAAAGAAGCATTCGCAAAGCTTATTTCTCATATTTTCAGGAACTTGCTTGCTGTATATATCATACTTTTAACATTCAATTACGTCTCACCTGGATATATAGAATTTTACATTGATCTGGATTGGTTGCTCTATCCGCTGATAGTAATTGGGGCTGCTTTATTGACTATTTATATGCAGAATCTTGAGATTTCGAACAAAGCAGGATTTGAGAAAATCAAGAGGCTTATATCTTGTGTTTTCCTTGTGATGATTCTGATAATTACTATCCAGTCATTCGCTTCCGAACTTATGATTGATTGGATGATGCCACTGGTATTAACGGTTGTTGTACTGGGGGTTGTTACCTTCTATCTGGACAGGGATAAGCTTGATGCGATTGAGGAGGAAGCGCGGCAGGAGGAATTGGAGGAGAAAAAGCGGGTTTATAAAGAAGTATGGTATAACATAGTTCTGGTTGGAATAATAATTCTCTCTCTCATATTGAGATTTAATGGAATATCAACCCTGGATTACTGGGTTGATGAGTTTTATTCAATGGTCACAGCACAAAGCATATTAGATGGAACTTTTCCAATCCTTCCCTCTGGAGCTGAAAATCATCGGGCGATAGTATATTTCCACATGCTTGCAGGTTCTATCAAATTGTTCGGATTTAATCAGTTTGCAGGAAGATTTCTGAATTTAATCTTTACTTGCCTGACAATTTATACATTATATCTTATCGGACATCATCTATTCGATAGATTAGTAGGAATTATCTCAGCATTTCTATTCTCGATATCTCCTTTAGCTATACATTTAGCGAGGGAAATCAGGATGTATGAAATGACTACATTCCTTTCGCTGGTTACGATTGGATTAGGATATATTTATATAAACAAATTCAATAAACTCGAAACACCAATTAAAAACTTTTTCAAAGATAAAATTAATATAATGTATCTATCATTTTATATCCTTCTTTTATTTCTGACCTTTGATACACATATTACAACTGTAGCTTTCTTTTTTTCTTTTTATGTTTATTTTCTATACTCATATTTTATAAAACAACATAAACAATATAAAATATTTGTTTATATTATTCCAATAATGCTACCATTCTTGATTATCATTGCATATAAAAGCCTCAATCTTGTTGAGGGGTTCCTTTTTTTAACTGAAACCATTATTGGTTCACAAAGGCCTGTTTGGGCTTCAACGTATGTTCCGTTAAACTGGCATATCCTGAATCTGGTAAATAACTCCGGTTCAATATCCATTGTCTATGTCGGTCTTTTTTGTTCAATGCTGTTGATTGTGTATTCCAAATACAAAAGAGACAAACTGATATTTTTGATACTAATGATATTTATCCCGTTAGCATTGATATCTATCGCCCGTCTGGGTGTTGAGAGATATAGCTATTTCTTGTTGCCATTATTCATATTATATATCTCTGCTGGAATAGTAACGATATACAAATTAATATCTCCAATAATTTTCAAGGTAAAATATTTCAATATAATTCTCATTTTGGCGCTAACTGGACTTATTGTATTAAATATGCAGATCGGATATGATGCAAGTAATAATCCACCATGGGCTAAAAAAGTGAATTTCGAGAGAGCGAATGAAATTATTAATGAAAATTATGATAAAAATACTACATTAATATATAATTCTATGGCAGCACCGTTAGAAGCCTATAATACCAAAGCAAATTATTTTTTTATAGAAAACGGAATACAATTTTTAGATGAAAATGGCAACCATATGCTACTTGGTACAAAGTATTTGAAATTCGACGAATTTAAGGAATATATAAGAAACAATAATAATATTATAGTTGCAATAAGGCCATGGCCAACAGACATAACTTCTAACACATTTATATTTTTAAATCAAAATATGAAAAGGATTGACGATAGGAATACATCAATAATTATTTATTATAAGTAAATGTTAAAGCCTGTTTAAATCTCCATAAATTTCCGGATGTTTCTTCCTTCTCATATTGAAGAAAGAATTTTCAATATTTATTAATTCTTCCTCGTCTGTCTCCAAAAGTTTTAGAACTTCCTGTTTCGGATAACATGAGAGAATTATACTATCCTTTTGTTGAATTTTGTTAAATACTATCAAAATTCCTCTTAATAATACATACAGATCAAACTTCAAATTTGATTTGGAACAGTCGCTGTAATCAATCAAGAAAAATTTTGTTTGGCCAAGATATATGTTAGGAGGACCAAAATCACCATGAATAAGATAATTTTCTTTATTATTTTCATAGAATAAATAAAGTTCTTTTTTAATAAGTTTAAAATATTTAATTGACTGATCAAAACTCATAATTC
>VEPM01000056.1 GCA_012026795.1 Candidatus Methanoperedens sp. | reverse complement strand
AAGCATTTATTCCGAATATAGCAGAATAAAAAATGAACTCAATTTTTTAGGATGAACGGAATATGTTATGGGATAATTTGGGGGGTCTGAATAGTCACCAATAATTTTTATGAAATAAAATGGCATTACTCCAAGGACAATGCACATGGATGAAAGAAGGAACATCCCGATTAACATGGAAACAGGTACTTCCTTTGAATGCTCTGCATGACTGCTTCGTGGAAGAGCAAGGAAACTGATGCCGAAAGCTTTTACAAAACAGGCCGCAGCAAGAGCGCTTGTGAGAGCAAGACCTGCGCCGCTAAAAAGCACAAGTATTTTTGTAATATTATCTGAAAGGTTAATACTCAGTAATTGAGCCTGGAATGTCAGCCACTCGCTTACAAAGCCATTGAATGGAGGAAGGGCTGAGATCGATATTGCCCCGATCAGGAAAAAGAGCGCTGTCCAGGGCATTTTCTTGATAAGTCCCCCGTATTCCTCTATGTTCCTTGTGTGGGTTGAATATATTATGGAGCCTGCTCCCATAAATAGCAATGATTTAAACACTGCATGGTTTATCGTATGATATAATCCTGCTATTAATCCGAATGCTGCAAGATCAGGATGCCCCGAAGCCATAAAAATCATTGAAACCCCTACTCCTATCAGTATAATTCCTATATTTTCAACACTGTGATACGCAAGCAAGCGTTTCATATCATGTTCCATGAGTGCATACATTACACCAAGAAGTGCTGAAATCGAAGCAATTACCAGCAATATAATACCCCACCAGGCAACGCCTGCGCCCAGGAAATCAAAAAAGACACGGATAAGCATGAAAATAGCAGTTTTGATCATCACCCCGGACATGAGCGCGGATACATTGCTCGGGGCGGCAGGATGTGCATATGGTAACCATATATGGAGAGGAACAATTCCTGCCTTTGTGCCAAAACCGATAAGTGCAAAAATGAAAGCAAGGTCCTTAAGATGTGGGGGCAGAGTGCCTCCGATTCCGCGGAAAGTTTCGAAATTAAAGCTTCCTGTTGAACTTGCAAGGATAAGGAACGATAAAATGATGAAACCTGTCCCGAAATGGGTCATAACAATATAGGTAAAACCGGCTTTTCTCGTTTCCTTTTTTTCATGCTCGTACATGACAAGCAGATAGGATATTATAGACATCAATTCCCACACAATCAGGAACATGATTGCGTTATTTGCAGAAACTACGAGAATCATTGAAAGCATGAATATATTATACAGGAATCCCAGGTAACCGATATTCTTTTTCCCGAAATATTCGGTAACATATCCTGTTGAATAGACAGAAACCGCAAATCCTGTAATTGATATGACAAGTATAAAGAATGCAGACAATTTATCGACGTAAAAGCCATAACTAAGAAGCGTTGAGCCCTGCAACACGTAATTAAAGATATTACCGGATAGTACGGAAAATGAAAAGATGATTCCTGAGATCGATGCAATGGATGCACTTAAAAATGAGGCATACGTACATAAGCGATTTTTTTTATTGAATATCAGGGCAGATATTGCCCCGATCAAGTATATCGCAATAATTCCTAAAAATAAATAGGAGTTCATATTGATTGTCCTGACATATTTTTGTATCAAGTTGGAAACATTTTCCAATTTTCTTGATATTTAAGACGGATTATAATCTCATATTCTCTATTTAAGACTTGTTAATTTTGGTTCTGTCAACCGACAACCTGACAGTACCGTCTTTTCAATTCATATCCTGTATCAAATATCAACGCTTAAATATACCGTTATTCAAAGACCCTGTAAAATATTGGGAAAAAAGTGGTTTCAATGAAGCTATCTAAATACCGATTTACAATAAATCCGCAAAAAAAGCTTATTCTTCCTCCATACAAAGGTTCAACCTTCCGGGGGGGTTTTGGTCATGCCTTCAGGCATGCAGTATGTGTGGAGCGAAAAAAGGAGTGTTTGGGCTGCTCACTTCGAAGCAAATGCGTCTATACTTGTATTTTTGAAACATCAATTCCACAGGAAGAGGGAATGAAGCAAGATCAAGAGGTTTGGCGCCCTTATATTATTGAGCCGCCTCTGGAATACGGGCAGACTTACGGAAGAGATGATAGATTAGATTTTGGGCTTATACTCATTGGACGTGCGGTAGACTATATACCATTTTTTATTTTCGCATTTGAGGAAGTAGGCCGAATCGGAGTGGGTAAAAATAAAGGAAAATATTCGCTTGAAAAAGTAATCAGATTGAATAATGGCGAAGAAGTGTTGATCTATGATGGAAAATCCCATTTCAGGGATGATTTCCATACAATGGATTCCATGGAGATAATGAAAGAAGGAGTTATGCTCAATTCTTCGCGTGTTAAACTTCGTTTTATTACGCCAACGAGGATAAAATACAATGGAAAATTTACAACTGATTTGAATTTTGAAGTTGTAATGAGAAATCTTTTTCGAAGGTTATCAGGGCTTGCCGATGTTCATTGCGGTGAAAAATGGGAACTTGATTGGAAAGGACTAATTGAAAAAACAAAGGAGATCAAAACCGTCCATTCTGACCTTGTGTGGAAAGATTGGGAACGTTACTCTCAAAGGCAGGATACGAAGTTGAAGATGGGGGGATTTTTGGGTGAAATAACCTTTGAAGGTAATATGACTGAGTTTTTGCCTTTCCTGAAACTCGGTGAATATCTCCATATTGGGAAAGGAACTGTGTTTGGATTGGGGAAGTATGAAATAATGTCAGGATGATGAGGAGAAAGAAATGGCAAAGGTAATGATAATATCCCTGGGAACGGGGCGCGGTGTGGAAAGCGGAATTGCTAAATCGATACAGGTCAATAATCCTGATAAATTATTTTTCATAGCTACTGAAGAAAGCAAATCCGCAATTGAGAGAATAGAATCAGTATCAGGAAAGAAATTAGTTTATGAAACGCCTCTGATTATTCATAATCCAGAAGATGTGGAAGGATGCTGGAAGATGACTGCTCAGCTTGTACGCTCTTTAGTACAGGATGGTTATTGTCCTGAAGAGATATGCATCGACTTTACAAGCGGAACTAAAGCGATGTCAGCAGGATGTGTCCTTGCCGGGGCAAGCCTTGAATGCGGTAATTTGAGTTATGTTGGAGGCGGTAAGCGTGATATCAATGGGAGGGTCATATCAGGAACCGAACGGGTAATGATCCTTACCCCCAATGAATTCTTCCTCGATCAGCGCCGACAAATGATACAGGATTTTTTTAATCTTTTCCAATTTGATGCTTGCATCAAACTGATCAGTGATGCACGGACAAAGTCTATGGCTGTTGAAGTACAGGATGAGCTTGACCTGCTGGAGAAGCTTGTTCTTGCTTATTCTTTCTTGGATAAGTTCGATCATTTAACAGCGGCTTCATACTTTAGCCAGATGCACGGAAAATTCGATGCCCTGTGGCAGATTGATACCAGTAATAGTAAAGAGACGGTCTTTAAGATCGCCAGGCAAAAAGAAAAATTTGCTGCCAGCAAGGATATAAAGGATAAATTTTCGCAGGAGATTCTTGCAGACCTCCTGGCTAATGCGGACCGAAGGGCGCAGGAAGGTAAATATGATGACGCTATTGCCCGCCTTTACCGGGCTGTTGAAGTAATATCCCAGATGCTTCTGGCACGACGAAAAATAGATACTTCAGGAATAAAGTTCGAGGATTTGCCAGCAGCCTGGAAAGAAGAGTACAGGAAAAGCAAAGAATCAATAAAATTAGGGCAGGAAAAGGCTTTTTCGTTACTGGAAAGCCTGGGTGAAGACATAGGGATGGAATATCGGAAGAATAGGAATTTGCGGAATTATTTGAGCAAACGCAATAGTTCCATCCTGGCTCATGGACTTACGCCTATGACAAAACAAATATATGATGAATTGTCAAGAGAAACAAACCAGCTTGCAGTTAAAGCCTTCCCGTCCCTTAGTTCACTTAAAGAGAAAAGCCGATTTCCAGTACTGAGGCTGGCGTAAAGCCGGATGTTTTTAGAAAAATGTCCTGGATAAAATTAACTTCCTAAATTCCCCCGTTTTGCTTCTAAAAACCATGGAGGCAATCGCCAGCAAGCAGAGGCTGAATTGGTTTATATGAATATGGGAAGATGCAACTTTTTTCGTGAAAATATCGAGGCAATCGCCAAACATTATTTTTTCAAAACGCTTATATATTTCCTTGTGCCATATAATAATCCTAATTGAGAAATAAAGGCATTGAAATGCTTTTTGCATAATCCGCATGCGTTGACATGGGGTGAAAATGAGTGACCCGATTTTTAGGGGATTGAAACAATACCTCAATATACGCTTCTTTCACCCTTTGACTGAGTGAAAATGAGTGACCCGATTTTTAGGGGATTGAAACTTTTGCTTCTTTCATGATGCAAGGACAACCTGCACGTGAAAATGAGTGACCCGATTTTTAGGGGATTGAAACATTGCATTTTAATTACCTCCAAATCGATCTATCCTGGTGAAAATGAGTGACCCGATTTTTAGGGGATTGAAACTAGCGTTAGGTTTTTTGCGCTTATTGTTAATGCATCAATGTGAAAATGAGTGACCCGATTTTTAGGGGATTGAAACTGTATGATTCTCTTCAGGATGTCGCCATATTTCAACAAAGTGAAAATGAGTGACCCGATTTTTAGGGGATTGAAACTTCCTCCTTATTTTGAAACTCTGGCGCTCCAAGGTTTTAAGTGAAAATGAGTGACCCGATTTTAGGGGATTGAATTGGCCGATATATGAGATTTCTCACGAGTAATCTATTTGCATAAGTAGAACCGTAGTTTATATGCTTCTTATTTCAAGAATCGAGGGCTTCAGGATGGTATACAGCTATCAAGATCTCACAATAGCATGGAATAAAGTCAAGGAGAACAGGGGTTGTGCAGGGGCTGACTGTGTGACTATTGAAGATTTTGAGAAAGACCTGGGTGGGAATTTGATCCACCTGCAAGAACAGCTTGAGAACGGAAATTACAGTCCTGTTCCTGTCCTTCGTGTTTACATTAATAAAAATGATGGCGGCAAGCGTCCCATAGGAATTCCTGCGGTCAGGGACAGGATAGTACAGCAGGTTTTGCTTTCAAATATGTCACCTGTTTTTGAGAAAGAGTTCCTGGACTGCAGTTTTGCCTACCGTCCGGGAAGGTCTGCGTTGATCGCAATTGATAGAACTGAAGCATTGATTAGAACAGGATTTGAATGGGTGCTTGATGGTGATATCAAGAAATTCTTTGATTCTGTTGACCATGATCTGCTTCTTACCTTTGTCGCACAAAGGATTTCCAATGTAATGGTTTTGAGACTGATCAAAAAACTATTAAAGACCGGCGTTTTTGAAAATATGAGTATGCATGAGGAATATAATGGGATCACCCAGGGAAGTGTTCTCTCACCGCTTCTTGCAAATGTATATTTGCATCAATTTGACCTTAAGATGACAGAAAAAGGCTATCACCTCATCAGGTATGCTGATGATTTTTTGATACTTGAAAATTCCCGGGAAAGGATAGGTGAGGCTTTGATTGATACTGCTGCTGCTTTGGAAGGATTGAAACTTAGCCTGAATGAAACAAAGACAAAAGTTTTCCCGGCAAGGGAAGGCTTTGTTTTTCTAGGCTATTATATAGATGCAAAAGGAAAAGGACCCAGCAAGAAAGCCATTACAGCTATTACCCAGAAGCTGCAGGAAATAAACGAAGCGGGAAAAACCAAAAACACCAGTGATAGAATTGATGATCTTAAACAAAGCATACGCGGGTGGTGCAATTATTTCCATACATGCAGGGGAATAGAACCTGAGAATGCACTTACCCTGATCGCCTTATTAGAGATGAGCATCGAACTCAGGGATGAGGAATATGCACGAAAACTTCTTGAAAAAAGAAGGGATTTTACGATAGAGGAAGCTGTCCTCTTTTTTCGGATAGGAGAGACTGCACAGCGCCTGGGGCTCGTGGACGAAGCCCTTGATGATTTTTCACGAACACTGGCCATTGATGCAGGGCACACCCAGGCTAAAGAATCCATGAAACGGCTGCCGCTTGTAGATGAGAATGTATCATCCTCAATTGAAAGATTAAAAAGGCTCATTCGTTTCTGTCCTGATCTTGCCCAGCCCTACCGCGATCTTGCTTTTTGTTATTCTGAACTGGGACAATACGGCCTGGCGCAGGAATCTTATAAGAAGGCAATGATGCTTGATATTGAGGCAAAATCCAGGATAAAGCCTGAAGCTGCCCTTCCTTTACCTGCACAACCTCAACAAATTATCTTTTCATATGAAGATGCAACCCTGTTTTCCACTATTTTCAAGGGGCGGGAAGACTTTTTCGCACGCCAGTGGATCGATGAGAAAGGAAGAAGAGGATTTTCGCCTGTTGATCATTCGTTGGGTATAAATGAGATAAAGAGCCATCTTGACGGAAAAGAGACGCTGGGACTTTATTTGCTGAACAAGGAAGATCAGGTATTCCTTTGTGTGATCGATATCGATATTGACAAGAAAGCTCTTCTTGAATACGCAAATGATTTGGAAAAACAACAGAAGCTTCACCTGCTGACACACCAGGATGCTGTTAAGGTTGCATCTATCTGCGATAACATGGGAATTCCCGTGCTTATCGAAGATAGCGGTTATAAGGGGCGACACATATGGTTTTTCTTTGAAAAACCAATTACAGCGAAATTGGCAAGGACTTTTCTTAAATTCATTATCGAAAAAGCAGGTGAACCAGAAAGCGGAATACACAGGGAGATCTTTCCAAACTGTGATAAATTAAAAGTAAAAGGATATGGGCCTTTGATCAAGCTGCCGCTTGGCATACATAAGAGCACAAACCGCAGGTGCCTGATCCTGGACAGGGAAGGTAATCCACTTCCAGAGCAGATGGCAGCGCTATATGAGATCAGGCATATAACCCGGAAGAAGATCGAAGAGCTTTTGTTTTCGCATATAATTAAACCGCAATCTCCTCAAGAAAAGAATGAGGCTGCGCCATTAGTTGAGAGTATGCTTTCCGGATGTAAAGTGATCAATTACCTGGTTGATAAAGCAAAAGAGACGCATTATCTTAATAATTCCGAGCGTGTGACATTACTTTATACTCTTGGTCTTCTAGGGGAGGAAGGAAAAGAATTCCTGCATAAGGTGATCAGCAATTGCATAAATTATGATTTTGATTATACAGAAAAGCAAATCAAGAAAATGAAACCTTACCCTATCAGTTGTTACAGGATCAGGGAGAAACACGAGGAGTTTGCACTTGACCTGGGATGTAATTGCAGTCTTAAGTTTCCCTCAGGAGGTTATCCATCGCCTGTGCTTCACGCTTTCAAACGGCAAAATAAATGGCTTTTCCAGCCTATTTCAGGAGTAAATGGAAACTCTAAAAAAGAAGAAAAAGAAGGGAACAAAGCCAGTATGGATGGTATTAGCGGAAAATTGAAAACATATATTGACCTGAAAAAGCAGCTTGGCAGGGTTGAAAAAAGCATCCGGCGCATCGAGGATGAGATGTCTTCTTACTTTGATAAAGAAAAAACAGATAGTATAGCTACTGAATATGGCCTTCTTGAGAGGAAAAGGAAAGAAGGGAATAAAATTGAGTGGATGATCAAATTATGACCATGTAAAAAAATAATAGAAGTTAGGGAGTGTAACCGATTTTGTTGAAACTTCTATTAACTTGAAAGAAAGTAATAGGAGTCGAGCAAAATGGCAAAATTGTTTACAAGAGAACAAGCGAG
>VEPM01000055.1 GCA_012026795.1 Candidatus Methanoperedens sp. | reverse complement strand
ATACATTGTTTTTATCCTATTTATAGCTATGTATAAACTGAATATATGTTATAAAATATAAGTTAAATTAAAAATACCATTATTAGTTAGTTACCGTAGCTAACCAATGATTTTTTGGATTTTCTCTTCTTTTTTGCCTCACAAACCACTACCTAGAGCCATGAAAACCGTCATAAAGGCTTATACAAGCCTTGAAAAAACGCCATTATTTCATATAATTTGACTCAACCCTGACCGGTCATGTTAAGAATGGCATCACGACTTGCAGCGCTTCTTATTTTAACTAAGCATCCCAGAAGCGTTCCGAGTCCTGATGCGAGTTTAATACTCCTAGGAGACCCTTAGTGAAATTTAAAATAAAATTTCACTTTCACATCATCTCAATTCTATAAAAAGGTTCTTTAAGGGTTTATTTTAAGAAATCAAGAAAGGATAATGGATATTCTGAGTGGTCATTAAATAGACCTATGGACACTTGTAGAGTTGTAGGGAATTCAGTAAGGGTTCCCAGAAAAGGTGAAATATATGAGTAAACAAGCATACATAATCAAATTAACCAGAACTTCAGATGGGTTCCAGGCAATTGCTAACGGAAAAGTACTCGATTTCAAGAAGATTGAACAGATCGTATCCACTCTCCATGATGAGTTGATTGAACTACCTGTGAGCAATCAAAGCCAGACCGCTAATATGACCGAACGAAGGTTAGCCGTATTCCAGAATGATGCCCTCAAAGGAACTTCAGGTTACAAGGGTAGCTCCAAATTGTCAAAAGAGTGGGGCGTAAGTGTTGGAACTATCATCTATGATAGAAAACAAAATGAGCTGCATCCTCCCATAGAATCGGTAACAGAAACACAAGAACCGGTAGTACCTGAAGAGCCAGTAATTGAACCCTCACCAGAACCTGAATCAGAGCCTGAGAAGAAATCAAAGAAAAATGGCAAAGGTAAGAAGGGCAAAAAGTAGCCCTTCGATCCTTTTTAAGGAGGTACGTACGTTTTCTTAAGAAACTATGGATTCTATTTGTGAATCTTTTTTGCCAAACATGGCCTTCCTCTTTACGGGTACTACAGGATGCTCGTCTGGCCGGTACTCATCCCTTTTCGGTGCATGAAATTTTTCAGCGTTTTGATGATCAGTGTGTTTTTTTGGAGCATCGACTCCTATACGTGTTCTCCAAGTTAATCCATATCCCTCATTAGTATCTTCCGGGAACAGGGGTTTCTTTTTCTCCGGCATTTCCACATTTTCCGGAGCAGGTAAGAGGTTTTTCTTATTGTCCTTCTCTTTCTTCTTTTTTTGCTGATCTTCAGCGAATTGTTTCACTATTTCATCCGTCTTTGGATCTCCTACCTTACCGAGGTACGTTGCTTGAATTTTTCCATTCACTCGGGACATATCGTATACATAGTCCTGATTTCCACGTTTCTTGATTTCAATACTCATGGTGTAGATCACCTACTATCTTAAGTATTTTAGGCCTTAATAAAGTCTGCCCAACGGCATCAGTAGCCGGATTTTTGATCCTGTTAAATGCCTTTTTGGGTAGATCCTTAAAAGCATTTCAAATAGGCCACAAAAGGCCATAGTTGCATTAGAATAGAGGTTCTTTGGTTAACTACTTAATCAAAATAACTTTCACCAAATTTAGCTTCAAGCCTGCGGGTGAAATCCTGTATGACCAGCATATTCTCAATGGGATGCTCATTAAGCCAGGCTAGAACTTTTTTATTGACGCGCCTGAGTTTCTCGAAATCCCTTAGGAGATGGGAATGAGGAGTACTGTGAAGAGACTCAGGGACATAAATACCAATCTCCTTCAAAAAATGGTGGAAATGGGAATTTTTGAAGGTAGCGTTAATTGACTCAGACCCGTAACTCCGGCGCTTTGAACGATGTCTATCATCCCTCTTTCTCTTGACTTCAGGATGAGCTTTAGCACATTTTCGACTTCTCGCTTGATGCTCCTTAGGATGAGCTTTGGCATATCTTCTACTTCGCGCCCGACGTTCCTTAGGGTGAGTTTTGTCATATCTCCGGCGACTCTCCACTTTCCTCTTAGCTACTTCTTGATTCCTCACAGGGGAGGCATTTTTCTTCTCTTCCTTCTTTTTGCGCTGTTCTTCGATCAATACTTTCGCCTTAGCCTCTGCTTCAGGATCTCCGACTCTTCCAAAATATGTCGATTTAAGCTTACCATCAATCTTTGAAAAATCATATAAATACTGGTGGTTTCCTCTTCGCTTACGTTGGATTGTCATTTTATCGTCCTCTCGTGCTTGATTACATTATCGCATCAATTCTATTTAAACCGAACGCCGTGGGTACTTCCATGCTAAAACGAGTTGGAGCGACCAATTTATACCCGAAATGATGTATATCACTATGGAGAAAAAAGTGTCCCGATGTAAAGTGTGCGGTAAAGATTTGACCTTCGATAGATATTACAATCAACTCCTCTGTAATCAACACGGTAGGGAGGCTCATAATAACTATCAAAAAGAGAGAAAATATTGGCGGGATACTACAAGTTGGCGGGAGAGGGTAAGAAAATATGATAAAGTGCACCCTGAAAAATACGCCGCAAGATTAGAGAAAGCCAAAGATAAGAGCATTTAGAAATTTCTTTTTTAGCATACCCGAATTATTCTACCGGTGAAAAAATAATATAAAATATTTAACAAGCCCGCTCCGAGGAAGTCAGGCAGTTCCGCTTCAAGTCAGGCACCATCAACCTAAAGCTCTGGTTTTGGATTGGTATCAAAATCTAAGAGCTTGAAGCCTTTTAGAACTTGTAGAATGAACTCAAAGCCCTTAGCCTATGGTAGTTTCAAAGGCCACTCATGCTATATCAAGGCCTTATGGATTATGGCTTATGGGCTTATATTGATACCTGAGGGATAGGCAATAAGGAGCCCGGGATACTCCTCTAAAATGAGGGGGCAATAGCATTTCAAGGGGTGTGGTGGGCAAAAAGGGGTTGGTAAAAGGAACATAAAGGCGTAGTGTAACCTCGATTGTGAGTGGTTTTAATTTTTCCGCTATGAATTGGCTTCATTTCTTTAATCCCTGTACTATTTCCCGTAACATCATATAGCATTGGTTGTCTTAGGTCATACTTACATCGCAGCCTAAGCTTCCTTATTTCTTCCTTTTTGCAGTCTAATTTCAATAAAGCTATTAGGTACATCAGACATATCAGACATATTAATCATACTATAGCATTTAGACGGTAAAGACTATATAGTATCCTTTTGTATATAGGTATGTAGGTGATAACATCACTCAAAAAAGTAAAAAAGCTGAAAGAAAAATTGTTAACTTGAAAGGAATTGATGAAAACCTCTACACCGAGGTTAAGGTGTACTGCTTACGGCAGAAAAAAACAGTGACCGCATTTATAATTGAGGCCATTGAAGAAAAAGCTAAGAAAGAAGGAATATCATGAACAATGAAATAGAAAGTAAAGAAGAGATGAACAGCAAACCTGTAGCCCCCTCAACCACGAACGGGCTACAGGCAATTGAGAACAAACTGTCGACCAGTTCAATTCCAGTAGTTGATACGCAACCTGAGAATATAAATGTTGTCCAGGAATCCGAACCGGTAGAGTGCAAAGCGACATCAGAAATACAACAAACTGCACAAATAACGCAGCAGGAACAAAGCGAAATGCCCAAAACTGGCGAATTTGTACAGACACCTAGTGAAGCAATACAGCAACCTGAAGCGATAAAGGACGAAACCATAATGGTGGCTGGGCTGCCTGCACCAGTGACACCTGAGGTTGTTCTCGAGCATGTAGCAGAAACTCCCCAGCAGGAAGTTAACGAGATAGCAGAAACATCGCAGCAAGTAACACAAGAACTTGAATCGATAAAACCAGAAATAACGAAGTGTGAAATAACAACAACACTTGTGATCACAACACCCAAAACCGCTCCAACAAAGGTTAAGAAACAGGTGGTAGAGACAGTATTACAGCGGGCAAAAGTCCCTGCATCAAGCACGTTTAAAACCTGGCCATCTCGAAGTTTTGACCTGCCAGGGGGCAAACCAAGCACGGTGTATCATGAAAATGGAACAACTATCGTTACTGCGACAGGATACCATGAAGCTCCAGGTTTCAAGTCTGAGGATATTGATAAGCTGAGAAATGAGCCAGCAGAGGACATCAATAAAATGGTTAAAGAATCTTTCAGATGTCAACTCGGATTTATAAAGGCATATCTCCAAAATCTAAGAGAGCATCCAGAACTTCCCTGGTAAAGTAAGGGTAATCCCTTACTTATTTTTTCAAAAAGGTATGCAGCAAACTGGAGAATTTACTAAATATTATGAGACTTCCACTTGCTAACAAAGACGCTGAAATATACGCTAACAATTTAGATGCCAACAATGATAGTAAATCCTGCGAAAATACTGATTGTAATGAGACCATGAATGAATCAAAATCAGAATGTATAGGGTCATTGCACTAAATTATAAGTGAGGCACTATAATTAATTGAGTATATATATTGGATACATTATTACAGTGTAATAGAGGTTTTTAAAAATGAAACGTAAAATACAACACCAAGGATCGAGCCTCTCAGCGGTTATCCCGGCTGAGTTCGTGAAGGATCTAAAAATAAAAGTCGGTGATATATTCGACTTCAGTATTGATAAAGGAAGAATAATTATGACACCTGTACCCTCTCCTGCAAAAGATCGGTCACAGGGGTCTAAACACATCCCAAAAGGAATGATAGACAATGACACATAAGCAGTTTGAGAATAAAAACGTTTCGCCACCCCGCCCCAGATTTTGTGAGTTAATTGAAAGACTCAGAGAATTTGCGGCTATACAGATAAGCGACGCAGTACAGAAGCAAGAAGTATTGAGTAAAGTACAAAGTATAATCCAAGAGACCCCTTCGTTGAAAGTTAGAACCGGCCTGGCTCTATCTCTTATATTAGCAAGATCCAAGAAATTCCGAGATGGAACGGGACTTGAGGAAGAAGTAATTGTCGACAGGGTCTGTGTATTAACAATGATGGAAAGAGAGGATGCGGAAATAATGGTTCCGTATATACTCTATAACTTGCCTGGAGCAACAAGTACTACCGTTCCGGTGTTTGATGTTTGGAAGGAACCTTAGGAGGTCTAATCATCATGAGCAAAAATCAAAATGTAGAAGGCTCATTATCCGATGAGCCCCCTGTTAATACAGATATTGATTCGAAAGATAATAAAGGTTCTTCCACAGCGGATAATAGTCTTTCTTCTAAGGAGACCAGCGCTGAAGAGAAACCCGGAAGACCTACAGTGGATGATCTTAAAAAGTTTGTTCTTCAATATCACGGATTTGAACCCACAGATATTCCAGACTATATTTATAAACAAGCTACGGCGGGATATGAAGTAAAGGTCAGTAAAAGGACGATGGCCCGTATAGCCATTAATCTGATTAAGGCTGCTGAGAAAGAGGCAAAAAAGAGGGAAAAGAAGTCGGGGAAAACAGAGGAAATGGGAAGAGAAAAAAGTTATAAATATCCTCCACTGGATAACGAGCGAGTTTTTGATATAGAGGATCAGAAAAACTGGTTGGATAAGCTTTGGTCAATAAACAAAGAAGCTCTTCTAGTCAAGGCATTAGATGGAGAGGTGCCAGAAGATGGTGATCCAGAGCTTTATAGATGGACTCGGTATCAGGTCATTTGGGATAGAATTACTCAGCCGATATGGACACGCGGAATATTGAAGAATGAACTGATGTTAGATCCAGATGTCAAGGACTGGGATATTCTTAAGATTGAATTGGATGTGGTTAAGGCATTTTGCGAAAAAGAAGATATACCCCTTCAGCTTGCATATAGTGGAGGAAATGGCATACACGGGCACATATTCTTTCACTTCGATATACCTGCAGAATTGAAAGCAGATATAAAGACCTACGATGTAGATATCTACCAATATCTCCGAAAAACTCTGGTGGACATACTATTCGAAGAGAGCGGGGCAGATAGAAATGCTCTGTGCATAGACACCAAGAAGATCAACTTCAGTGCGGATAAAAAAGGATCTCAAGTTAGAGATTATGGTACCCTGAGAGAAAACGGCAATTGTAAGACATTAATATCAGAGATCCCAGACAAGAAGCCCGGTATCAAAGAGCTCCCACTAGTATTCCCAGAAGAAATTAAACTCTGGACAGTTCCAGAAAAATATTATCCCAGGATAATAGAAGAATTAACTACTGCTATAGATGTGGCCAAGGAATATCGAAATTTCAACGTGAGTGGCTTTACTCTTTCTGGTTGTGAATTAGAGAAAGACTTCATCTGTGTAAAGAAGTTATTGAGGATTGGAGCTAGTAAAGGAAGTCGCTACTATGGTGCTCTTAGTATGGCTCTATTGGGAAAGAAATGTAACTACCCTTACGATAAGATCAAGGAAATGTCTCAGAAGTTCTTAGAAGATTGTGGAATAAAGGGGTCAGAACTTAACCAGAGAATGTCAGGTATAGAACGAGGATACAAAGATTCTACTCTCAACTTCTCCTGTAGATCAATGAAAGAAATATTTGGGGAGGATATCTGCTCATTTATGGACTGCAAGATGAGCGAGAAGGTTCGAACAGCGAAGAAATCTAAAGAAGAGATACCAAAAGAGATAAAAAACAAAGCAGAGGATATACTAAAAAATGGTAATCCGATCGAGTATGTGATGAGTGTATATAACAAATTACACATGGGGGACGAAGTCACAGGAAAGGTTATTTTGGCAGCTATAGGGAGTCAGTGTGTTTTGAATTCATCCGGGATTCAACCAAAACTCTCAGGCACAAGCGGAAAGGGGAAATCACATGCAGTATCGTCGATGCTTCATTTAATGCCGCCTGAGTACGTGATAGAGACTAGTTTATCAGATAAAGTGGCATATTATCTCTCTCTTAAACCCGGTACTATCATATACAGTGATGATGTCGAGGTCAGTGAGAATCTCCAAGGAACTATCAAAAGGGCAACTACAAAATTCCAGGATAAGACCAAACACACAGTAGTCATCAAGAAGAACGGAGAACTTGTTCCGGTTACCATGAATATACCTGAGAGAATAATCTGGCTTTTTACCTCGGTAAATGATAATGGAGGAATGGAGTATCTCAACAGGCAATTCAACTTGAGTGTCGATGAGTCCGTGGATAATGATTTTCTCGTGATGAAACACATATTGGCTAAGGTCAAAGACGGAAGTCCAGACTTTCCTCTTACGGAAGAGGTTCAGATTTGCCGGGCGATATTTGCAGATCTTAAAAAACAGTTGTTCACGGTGAGAATTCCGTATGCGGAGGATATCAAATGGGCGAATCCGGAAAATAGGCGTAATCTCAGTCAGTTTTTGGATTTTGTCATGGCGTTTGCAATATTCCACTACAAGAACAGAAAACAAATAGGGGCAAGAATAATCGAAGCTAGTGAGGAAGACTTTTATTCTGCAGTTCGATTGTATAGTCCTAGAGCGAATAATCAAAAAACAAAGCTCAACGACCGGGAGATTCAACTTCTGTTGCAGATGACTAAGGATACTCCGTACACCATTCCCGAACTTCAGGAAACTCTCAAAATGTCTTACCAAACTGTATATCATCTCTTTCACGGGCGAGATAAAAAAAGTGGGTTGCTGGAGAAAGTTCCAGAACTAGAATATCACCCAGAAACAGAGTATGAAAAGGATATAGAAGGAGTCACGACTAAGACAAAACCAAAAAATGTATACATCCTTACTCGAAGCTACAATGAGATGTTCAATCTAAACGTGGTGGCTCTACTTGTCCATCAGAAAACAGAGGATATTAAACATACTTAATATCCTCTTCTCTCCACTTTTTCTTTGTATTTTAACTACGGTAACTAACTAATAATGGTATTTTTAATTTAACTTATATTTTATAACATATATTCAGTTTATACATAGCTATAAATAGGATAAAAACAATGTAT
>VEPM01000054.1 GCA_012026795.1 Candidatus Methanoperedens sp. | reverse complement strand
TTGTTTTTATCCTATTTATAGCTATGTATAAACTGAATATATGTTATAAAATATAAGTTAAATTAAAAATACCATTATTAGTTAGTTACCGTACTTAACAGGTTGTGCACAAAATGGGTTTCAATCAGACTGCACTGAACATAGTAAATATTCCGACGTCATAAGTCCGGTTCCATTCCTCATCCGGGAACTCTTCACTTGATTCTGCAAGGATACCTTCTGATCAGATTATATAATGGAGGGGATAATTTCTTACCACGATAATATTCAATTTATCATCGAGTATTACATCCTGATTATTAATGCTCACCCTGCCAGAGTTATAAAAACGTCCTAAAAATGAAATCCGCACAATGGAAGCGTTGGATAAATTCATTCCCGGAAAATTTAATTTCGACCCGGATCCAGAAATAAAAGTCATGTTGCTCATAACAGCCATTTCTTCAATACGGGAAGTGTTGATTATTTCCTCCCCCGTATCATCAATAACAACAAGATTGCTGGTTGTTGCAACAGGATACATTGTTATATTCCTTCCGGGTATCACCCTCAATGCATAGACCATCGAAATCGACGGTATATTATCGGGCGGCGATTTTTGCATTCTCTCCAGATCAGATTTTTGAAAAGTTTCAAAAATACTCCTGTTTAACCAGTTCGCCCAGGTATCACAAATTATATCGAAAGAACCGGACCTTTGACCCCTTCTTTTACAATCGGCATAAGGAGGCATACCTAACACAACCTGGTAATTAAAATGCTCTGCTTTCCAGAGGGCTTCAAAGCTTTTTCCGAAAGAAGTTGAAGTTACGGGAGTTGTGTTGTAAACCAGCAAAAATGATTCATTATACAAAGAATTAACATGAAAAGTCACTGTTCCATTTACAGTTTGACCTGGCAGCAGGGTTGTATCCTGTAATTTTGTTTCTATTTCATTGTCATACAACACTTCTATTGATCTTGAATTAAAAGGTTCAAGGGATTCGGTTTTGAACATCCGGTCACCTTCATGCAGGCGCAGTCCATCCAGTTTAAAAAATATAGGACTTGAGCCATTATTTTTTATTGAGATATCATATACTGCATAGCATCTTTCAGAAATATTATATTTATTCCCGTATTTTACGTCATATACATTATACCTGCCATTTTCCTGTCTTACCAACAAATCGTAGACATCCCCGATTTTCAGGTATGAGGTCTCATTATATCGAATTATTTCAATCGAGTTATTATCAGTAAAAATATGGATTGTTTTATTCTCCACATCTTTGGTGATTTTCGCATTTTCCACCCAGTCAAGATGCCGATTATTCTTGAGATAATTCAGCAGTCTGTGACTTTCGTTTCCAGGAACATTTTCCCAACTGAACAAATAAATATTTTCGTTATTATCATTCAAATATATGCTTGAGAAAGATGTTATTTTGATTTCAGGCATATTTTCATTGTTTGATGAATTGGTCAGAGTTTGGGATGAGATAGCCACTGTTTCTGTCTGTGTTGAGTCTGGTTCCCGAGTGTTATTCTTTTCCCCGTTACATCCGCTTAAAATAACCGATAATATTAGCAACATTATAACGGTTGTTACAATTTTTATCCTTGATACCATATCATTTCTCCCTGTTTACTTTATATTCTACTTTATTGTATATATTGCAATATATATTATAATTGCCAGAACTACCTCAAATCCAGCTGTCTTTTTGGGCGGGATTATCGTATTGGTATCGAATGGAACTGAGGTCACTGGCTGGATCGGACTTTCTGCCAGTCTTTCAGTTCTATTTGGAATTACAATGATACTTCGCTTTATGTTCCCGGTTCCAGTTTGACTGGCCATAGTAATATTTCCTGTTCCCTCTGGCTCGCCGCCCACCTTTACCAGCCAGCCATCTTTATTGCCTGACCCATATGATCTTATGGTGCCTGCCAGGATGTATCCTCCATCTGTGGTCTGATTGTAATAGAAAAAATCACCTACTTTCCCATTCAATCGTGTTACAATTTCACCATTCTTATATAAAGAAAAATGCGCTGACCTATGTATAGAACTATTTATAATTACATCAGTTATATTATCGAATAAAATCAAATATTCTTCCTTGAGCAGAGTCATGTTCACTCCGCATTCACTGGAAACCATCTCAACTTCCTTCTCCCACAAAAAAAGCCTGTCCTCATGCGATAGTATCAAGTCTCCAGGCGCATATGTCCGGTAAGATGCGGGGTTTGAAAAAGCTACTCCAGCGCTGGCTGAAATTAAATTCCATAATCGTTTCATGGGGCTTGATGGTTGGTAATTCACGGCACAGCTATCTGGGGATCAATAGTTTCAAAGTTTTCACCAGAACCTATGTATATGTATTGTTCAATCGTCGCTGATCTGTAATAACCTCCAAAATATGGAATTGCTTTTACCATATATTTTCCTGTGGAGAACAATGTTGATTCAAAATTCCCGTCTTTGTCGGTGGTGGTTATTGTCATTTCATTATTGTCTTTAATGAGCATGAGTTTGACAAATTCATTTTCATTGGTATCGCTGACTTTTCCTTTCAATGTGATATTGGATTTTGTCCAGTTCAAATAGATAGTCTCATTTAATTCTTCCCCTTTCTTAAAAGTGATCTGTGGTTTTATGAAGTTATCATAACCCCTGCTTGATGCGATCAAGTTATATGTTCCCGGCTTGATTTGATTTAACTGATATTGACCTTTATCACCTGTCCTGGCTATGTCGATAAAATCCAGGTTCGAAGAGTAGATCCCAACACTGGAATCATTTAATGTGTTTCCTTTATCGTCATAAACCACTCCTTCGATGAGACCTGCGGGTTCGAGATAAAAATCTATTTTGTTTTCAAACGTGTCATAACCATAATATTTTACAGCCGACATGAAATTCTTATGAGTGGTTGTTAGATGGTAATCCTGATAGGGAAACCTATCGATCTGATCAGGATCATTATGCAGTTTGTCCAATGTAACGGAATAGAAGCCAAAATCGTCTGATTTTATATTCCGGATCGCTCGAGAACTACCTCCTAACCCACCGTTTATGAAGAGACTGATAGAAATTGTTGCATTAGATATCTTATCCCCTGAAATATTGTCATAAACATATCCGTAGATTGTCAGCTGTCCTGATTCTGGTTCTGTTAGCCTGGAAGGGCTTTGGGCAGACACAGGGGAACCAAAGCCTTCGCTTTTGGCTAGTTCTCCAACACTATGGTTTGTTGGATCCGTATTATTTATCCCAAAAACTCCAAAAGGAGCGCCCAAAAATGGCCAATATGCTACAACTTCTGTTAATATCAGAAATGCAGCTATCAATAATATGCTGCCTAAAATGAATTTTTTTCTTGTCATATTAATTTCAGTCCCATACCATTATTCCACTCGAAAGATTCACTAACTGCCATCCTTTCTTCAGTCGAATCCATCCATCTGTCCCTATGGATAGTACTATCCTGTCATTACGATTTTCCGGATCAAGATGATAATAAAAGTGGATTTTTTCGATTTCAGTGTCGGAATAAACCCATGCATAAATTCTGGGAGAAGATTGCGGATATTGTGACGGGTCTACAAAAGACTCTGGAGATGAATAATTACTCATGCTGATCGTGAATTGCCTGAAAAACTCGTAAGATGTTTGTTCATCTTCTTTGAGTTTTTCATGACTCTCATTCATGCTTATTTCATTATTTCCCGAATATATGTTCAGATTGCCATTCTCCTCTTTTGCAAAAAACAAACCATGCCACCCATACTCTTGTTCAATATTTTTGGTGACACCATGAAATTCCAATTCCCCATTCTCATTAAGCCGGATTATCAAATTGTTTCTTCCTGATGCTGTGATACTTCCTAAGACTGTTATGGTTGTACCGTTTCCATTTTTTGTTATATCCAGATCTTCTCCCGGCTGTGTGAGTCCAACATTCTCTATCCACTTAACAAAACGATCGGTGTCTTTGCCTGGAACTTCATTCCAGTTAAACACGTAATTCCCCAACCCTGTTCTATCTATCTTTAGAGCTTTTCCGTGTTCTGTATCTATCAGGGATGTCGTTGTGCTGCCTGTGATCATGGGATTTTCATACATTTTTAATACAGTTTTATTTTCATCAAGCAAAACCGGAACATAAATTGTAAAATTTTCAGCGCTGGATTCCACGGAAATTGATGTAGATGTGCTTGCTTCATGTTGTGGTCCAAAGAAAACTAACAGGCTCAGGAAAGAGTTAGGCCAAAAAACCAGTACTAAAATAAAAAACATTCCGGCAAAAGATGCAACGAACGCTTTTAAAGAATAATAAGCCTGAGGCTGCCTCTTAAAAGCCGCCAGTCCGATAGCAAAAAAGACCAAAAATATCAACAACGGAAATAATAATTGCCAGATCCCTTCGAAATATATCATCGATCTTACCGAAAGGGTCAAAATATAGCCTATTGGGAAAGATATGATCCCCATAAGGAAAAATACCAGATATATCCATTTTTTCTCTTTTTTGGTTTTTAGATCATTCACAATTTTATTCCCCTATCCAAAAAGTCATTTTCCAATCTTGTGAGATTGTGTTTTTACGCCGAATTCTTTCAAATAAACGTATGCTGGTATTACTGAATACCAGGTGTAAATAACAGTATCCAATACAACATTTATTGCATAGTAAGCTATTGGAACCCTATAAAAAACAACTCCCGCGATAGAGCTGCCAAGGAAGAGAAATACAAATGGAACAATCATAAAATATATCGTCATCGATTTTTTGTTGTGGGCAAACTCTTTACTTGCCTTCATTCCATCAAGAACCCCCCGATTTTCAAGCATTATAAAAGGAATTGTGTAAAAATACCAGATTGCAAATAACATACCTGGAATAATAAAAAATAAAGTCCCGGCTATAATCATAAAACCAAGAAGAATGCCTGCCGCTATGAGTACGAAAGCTTTCTTTGATGCAAGTCCGGAGGCGGTTGCAAGATCTACTTCTTTATTTTCAAGTATATTTTTTATTGTTACCGTATATATTCCTTCAATAATTATATTAATTACAATAAATATTATTAAATATATTATAAAATATGCTAAAATTGATGGAAGAACCGGCATCAGGTCTGCAATTGATCCTATTTTGTCCGGTATATCAATATATTTACTGGCTAAATAACCCTGTAATCGGTCAAATAAGACCAGAAAGATCATCGGAAGCAAGATAACCGGCTTGCTCAGAATGATTTTGAATGATCCTTTCAATACGTCTCTTACATTAATTTCGTTACTCATTTATACCACCTCTAAATTATTTCTATGGGGCCATTGGATTATCGTTAAATTTAAATTAGCCCCTATACTACCACTTCTCCTACGCTCAGATTTCCGTAGTTATCTATTGCAATACTAACTTGACTCCACGTGTCCAAATATTTTTTAAATGGTTGGGCAGCATTATTATCTAATTTTATAATAAATGTGTAATATCCATTTGGAAATAACCTTTCTTTGTCATGTACACTCTTCCATCCATTTTCAGGATAGTTTATGGATTGTCCTGGAACAGATTGTCCTGATTGTGAATATCCTAACTTGTAAGTTTCATTGATAAGCAATGTATTGTTTGAATCAAATACCTGGACATTTACACTATGATTAGTTGAATCCATATTATTTATCCCAAAAACTCCAACAGGAATGCCCATCATAAAATAAGGATTAATATTTTCTTTTATTATCAGCACTACAGCTATCAATATTATGATTCCAATAATTAATTTTTTCCTTGTCATATTTTTAGCTTCTTTTTAAATAATTTATTTAGTATCAAAGTAATAACTGCAAGGATGAAGAACAAAGGATTATATCCACTGTTTCTCATTTCTGCACATCCTTTACCGATATTCCTGAAGAAAAACTGATTTATACTCAGTCATACATCATACCCACAATGGAAAGCCTTACAACCTGCCATCCCTGAATTAACTTAATCCTTTGTTCGGTTTTTATATTTATCGCTCTTCCCCAGCCGTTATCCCTCATAATAGAAATACTAAACATTGTGCCATCTTCTTCTGAATAGATCCATGCGTCTACATTGTTATGTTCTTGACCCCGGATTTCTCCAAATTGGGTGGCATTACTCGTGCTTAATGTAAACCCATTAATGAACTTATTATCAGCCTCGGGATCATGTGCCAGCCATCCACCTGTCTGGCCCATTTTTATTCCAATCGGCCCTGATCCGCTTATCTTAAGGGCTTTACCATGATCGGTATCAATTATTTCAGTTATCGCATTCCCGGAAATTGCAGGTTTGCGATACATTTCCATTACAATGCCATCCTCAAGAATGGCCGGAACATACACTGTTGCATTTCCATCGGCTGATGAAATATCAATAGAAACATCGGTAGTCGCATACTTTGCCACACCTAAAAAAAGGCTTGAAGAAGCAAACAATATAATAAAGGCAAGGATTATCCCTGCACCCCTGGTTATCTTTAAGAACCCGGGAATTTCCCGTGCAGTATAGGCTGTCCTTTCAATAAAATACATTCCAATAGCAATTGAAGCGCCGGCTATCCCTATTTCAAACAATGTAAGAATAATGCCAATGATAAGCGCATATAAACCACCCCCTGTCCAGGTAGAATTAACAAAAACCACAATGCTCTGGCCATATAAGTTTAAACCATAACCCAGAACTGCGCCGGAAATACATGAAATAGTCATTATAACTATGTTCCTGATCTTTGGAAAACCTAATATAGGACCCACAAAAACAAGCGTTACAAATAGGGGATCAAGAAGGCCATATATTTTAATATACTCCCCGAATAACAGAAACCCTGAGACGAATCCCCCAACTATCCCGGCTATGGCATATTTTATTGATGTCACCGATGATTTTTTTTGTCCCCCGAAAACATACCCGGTATATAGGCCAAAAAGGCCATAAATTACCAAAGATGCAAATGCAAATGAAACTCCTATTAAACCTAAGGAACTAACCGAATTTAAAATTGTGATCATATAAAAAACTATATATCCAATACCAATTCCCATAAGCAGCCCAAGTGCACCGTGTATTCCATAGCTGCGAAGACTTTTTATGTTCAACTGGTCGATATTGTTATTCATTTTGATACTCCTGTAAGAAATTCCAACCGTTTTTCGAGTAAGTCCTATGAACGGATAAACCTCAATCATAAATATAACGTATAATTACATAAGCTTTACTATTAATAGACAAGTTGGACAATTTGGACTCGAATATGTTTATTAATAAAAGTAACATTTTCATTGCCTTTTCTATATCTCTTCCCCCCCCTCATTCACCTTTACCAGCCATGCATTCTGATAACTATCGCCATACAAATCTGTTCTGCTTCCTGCAAATATATAGCCCCCATCTTTGGTCTGCTGGACAAAGCTGGCTTCATCTCTGTGTGAACTGCTCCGGGCTAAAGCCGCGGAACGTCCCGTTGCATTGACCCTCTATTGAGTAGTCCTTGACGGGCGTTAATTCCGGTAGTTCCTACCGTACTGGTTGGGCTATTCTTGATTAATATCGCAGATACCTGATCTCTTCCCATGATAAGACCACAGGAAAGACACCGATGTACCCTCACTGATAGGTCTTTCGGAACATGGAACCCACAAATACAGGTCTGCGATGTTCCTGCCGGATTAACGAATTCAACTATTTTCCCTTTGGAGGTTTGATCTGTTCCCCGTTACTCAGGGTTATCAGATCGATTAATCCAACGTCTATTCCTGTTTTGGTTTTGACTTCAATAGGGATAGGCTCATCGATTTCACATGAAAAGGAAACATACCATTGGTCTGTATCCTTTTTGATGGTACAGGTCTTGATTATGCCTTCAATCGGTCTATGCAGGATTATCTTGATAGTTCCAATTTTTGAAAGGTTAAGCTTTCCGTCTTTGAGTCCGAAACCTAATTGGGGATACGTGAAACTATTGTATCTATTTCTTCCCTGAAACCGGGGATATCCGAACCCATTAAAGAAATTCTTGAAACTGCGATCCACTCTTTTTAAAACATCTTGAAGCACTTGACCATATACTTCTTTTTGATATGATGTTTTTGTAGCTGTTAAATCAAGCATTTGATCGTATTTGCTGATCCATTCAGGTTTTCCCCACGGGAATACATCAAATGATTTTCTGAGCCGATTAAGCTCTGCTTGTTTCTTTCGTTCTGCGAGAGCATTATTATAGAGATACCTGCATGTTCCAAGCGTTCTATTCAAAATAACCTCCTGATTCATATTAGGG
>VEPM01000053.1 GCA_012026795.1 Candidatus Methanoperedens sp. | reverse complement strand
TGGAAGTTTTGGACAATAGCGATTTCCAATCACCTTTAGATGCAATTTATACAGTCAGTGCATTTTTTGAAAAAGAGCTTAATTCAACTTGAAGGCGTACTTAATAAAGTTCTCAATCCATTTATTATCTTACTTTTGTCATTGCCTGAATTGTGATTTATGAAACCTATTATTACATCTTTTGAATAAAAATTTTTTGTGAAAGATTGCACATCACCAATTTTGAGAGATTTGGATTTGTTTATCTCACCAATACTCTTTAGAATTTCCTTCTTAATTTTTCCAATATTTTTCTGGTATATGTCAGAAAATTCTGATTTTGCTGTATCACTTGAGATTTTGGGGATATTGCATCCCATTACTTCCAAAGATTTTGAATTCCAGTTGTCAGTTTCAAAAATATAACCAATTAGAACATTATTATCTAGAAAAAAGGGCAATCAATTTGCCCCCATAGACATTTCATATGTCTTTTTCATTAATTGTTTAACAAGTGTTTCATCTTTGCCTGATGCCTTATATTTATCCGAGAGAAGGCTATTTCGAATATTTTCGATATGCTTATGAGTTCTGGGTATCTCATATTCATATTCTATTTTCCAGCGCTTTTTGATTTCAGGATCCGGTATGTTCTGGTTGTGCCGTATTCGAATTCCTTTTGAAAATGTCTCCCAGAATAATTCTTCCAGTTCCTTAATAAGCTCATCCTCTTTTTTTCCAGATAAAAGGTCAAGGCATAATCGTGTAGTATCATCCCATTCTAAATAAGTATCATATAATTCCGAAAGATCTTTATCGGGAAACTCTGAGAGTAAATTATCAAGTACAGGCTCCAAGGTCTCTTTCTTTGAAATAAATCCTGTTTCAGTTCTGTTTACAATATCAATATATTCCTGAAAAATGGAATTAAATTTGTAGGGTGCGTTAACTTCATAAGATTTCTTCTTTGCAGCAGTTCCATATCCTGATTTGAATCCAAATTCTTTCCAAAGATAACGAATAGTTAAATCAATTTTGTTTTTTATCTCATCCAATATTTCATATTTTTTCCTTGCGCTCAAGGGCGGAACAATAAATTCATTCATCATATAGAATTTGCTGAACTCTCTTGGAAGAACGCTATTGAGATGATTAATCTCCACATAAAAACCATATCTATACCAATAACCCGGTAATTCTATATCCACTCCCTGTTTTTTTAGACGTGTATCAAGCAAATTCATCAGCTTGAAGAAATGAGCCTTTTTCATTACAGGCTTTCGTTCCTGATTAAAGGTCTTTAATAAAGTATCAATAGTATATTCTAACAAAAAATTGGGTTTTGTGACCATCTTACCTTTATCCCAATGAGATTTTATCTATTTATATTCTTTTGTGAATTTCATCTCAATTTTGCCATATCAATTATTATATTTGCCTTTAAATATTAACACGAATCTCGCCAGACATCAGCTTCGGGAGGAGGGCATCGCGGATTATACAATTATTTAGATGATTTACTTCCCCATCTGGGTCTGTATTCTTGCCATAATTCTTCGATGTTGATTTTGGGCATTTCTTCTTTGATTTTACTTATTGCTTCCTGCGAATATCTGTCAAATTTTGATTTACCTATTGTTATTTGTTTACAGTATTTTATATCATCTTTCAATTTTAAATGTCGTACTATTACCGTTGCTTTTGGTGATGTCAAGCCTACGTTTTCTGCAAGTTGAGTATGTGATAAATTGTAGAAGTCCAGTTCATTAACCCTCTTTATAGCAACGACTGAAGCCCCCGGCGTTCCTTCAGGGACAAGATGGACTGGAATACCTTCTTTCTTTGTGATTCTAATGGATAAGTTATATCCGCTACCATCTGAAGCAAGATTAACCGAAGCAGCACCAGGGAATATCTCTTGCCAATTTTTATTTTGTTTGACCTTGTCAGCTAATTTATTTAAATTGCTCTGGCTTGGTTGAAGTTTTTCACCTCTGATTGCTCCATCGAAAATTGCCAATCCTCTTAATTTAACAATAACTTCTACTTTACGTCTGGTTTTCGGAAGAAGTAATTTTCTTATTTCTTCAACTTCATTTTCAAACAGTGCTGCAATATCTCGTGGTGGCATTGTTGATAATGGCAAAACTCGTTTTGGTAGCTCTTTTGCGATGTCTTTTTTGAATATATCTCTTAATATATCTCGGAATAAGGTTAATCCAGCTTGAGATTGTAAATATAAATGTTGCTCTGAAAGCTCGACAATGTAATGCTGGGCAGCATCCCTTAAGCTATTAATTGTTTGGAGAGTAAGTGCCTGTTCTTCTGTAATGATTTTTGAAGATATTGATGTTCTTACACATTCATCAAAACCAATTGTTTGATTTTCACGTTTCTTACGTATTTTCCCTCCTTTATGTAAAATTGAAGCTTTTAATAAGATCTCAAAGGAATGGTCAAGTAAGATTAAAACAGTCTCAATACGACCCCTGTCCCAAGGTCTATTGAAATGTTCTATACTCAGAATTAGGGAGTCAATAGCTTTCTCAAGTAATAATTTTGCCTCTTTTTTCAAGTTGAACTCCTTCCTTCTAATTTTTGATTTTCAAAAACTCTTATTTCTCCAGAAATCAGCTTCGGAAGGAGTGCATCACGGATTTTGCTTAGATTTCTAATTTGATTTGAATTAATTGTTATTCCTTCAAATAATGGAGTAACTACTTTATGAAACTTTTCAATGATTTTCTGAGATGGTAAACAAATCAAAAGCTGATTGAACAAATTTTCTGGTACTCTCTGTCTACCTGATGACCCTGTCATCGCACCAATAGCAGCTTCACGAAAATATTCACTCCTAGCCAAATGGAAAATATATAGATTAGATTGTATTATCTTCGGAGCAAAAATGATGAATTCTGTAGAACCAAAAGCTACTTCATCTTTATACAGAAATGAAACGAATGCAGTTTTCCCGTGTTCAAGGCTGGGAGTTATTCTGGCAAAAAGGGTATCTCCGTTTTGGAATCTTGGACCTGATTTGTATTCCTCTAATTGCCATGATTCAATCCACGATTGCCATGCGTTCAAATCAGCCATCCCAACCTTTTTTGCATGCCTATCTTTTATTAACTTTCTATTTGGATTTATATCAATTAATTCATAAAATGGCTTTACTTCCCACCCCTTCGGCACCTCACCAAGCTCCGTCTCCACCATCTCCCCGCCGCTCGACCTGTAAGGCTTGCCCTCCCCGTCCGGGAACTCAAAATCAACGAACCAGCGCCTGAAAAGCGCCTGCCCGATGGCTTCGAGGGTGGAATTCATTGAGCGGTTGAGGGAGATTTTGTCGTCGAGAGATCTGAGTATATCTGCAATCTTGTTTTGTATCTCAATATTTGGAAGTATCGGAATTGGAACTTTTTTGAAATCTTTAAGTATTACTCTTGGAATTGCGGAGCCTGAGACATAGCCTTCTCTCATTATTTTCTGAGCTACTGGAGATAATAAATAATATCTATAAAATTGAGGATTAAAGCCTTTTTTTAATTTGACAATTGCGATAGATGATAAAAGAACAATCTTCTTATCTTGATTATATACAAAAATCAAATCTAAACAGTTTGCGCCATCCTTTGAGATAATTATATCTCCTTTTTCTGGAGAACAACCATTTTTAACCAAGAGATTAAAATCGTCATCTGCAATCCTTTTGCAATTCTTGAAAGAGAAATGATAATATCCCATATCTTTTACTGTGGCAATGATCTTATTTCCTGTCTCTGATTCTTTAGGAGAAAAATGAGATCCGTCTGTTACTTTTAAAGAAATCTCATCTAAGGTTGAAACTTCCCAATCAACAGGTATTTTCCCTATTTCGGTTTCTTTGTAGCTCTTCTCTTGCATTATTGGCTTATTATTCATTTTTATTGCTCGCTATCAAAATTAAAAGGCACTCCTTACCATTGTTGGCAGGTATTTTTTGAAAATGCAAGTTTGATAACCCGGTCTGTTCTTTTAATAATCCCTCTAAATCTTGCATTCGATTATCGTCAAACTTTGAGATTTGTAAAGGCTCAAAATCTTTTGTGTCTTCATTTGCGCCAATAATGTATATTTTAGTTGCAGATTTTTTTATTTTCTTTTTTATATCTTGACAAAGATTTTCTACGATATGTTTGTTATTGCCAGAGAAATAGTCTCTTGATTTAAATTCTATAATATCATTCTCACTGTTAGCAAATTTGTTTGAAAAATCAATTTTTGAATTAATGCTATTTGCTAGTTCTTTCAGGAAAAATGAAATTTCTTTGCCTGAATTTTCCAAGCTTAAAAGTTCAAATATAAGATATATTAATATTTTTTCAAAATCATCTTTTATCGGAAGCTCTGAATAGTAATCTAATAGAATTTTCGAAATTTTTTGATCTAATTCATTGTATATTTCAATGTTTTTTATTTTTATTGGATTTGGTGAAACTTTTCCACCAGCATGAAAAATCCTAAAAGATTCATTATTTAATAATTTTGACCGAATTTCAAATAAAAAGCTTGGCCTAATCTCTATTTTTTTGTTGGAGAAAATTATGCTAAAATTTTTATTTGTTTTCTTAACCAAAACTTTGTCTGTTGAATCTCTTACTTCATACTTATCATCAATAATTTTTTTTGTCCAAAGATCAAATGCAGAATTTAATTCTGTATATTTTTCTTTATAAAAAGCTAATTCATATCTTTTTGCATAAAAGTCCTGCATGAAATCTCCATAATTAGCATAATATCGTCTTCCGACCCTTATTTGTACTAAAGGAATATTTTGAACCGGATTAGATAAAATTAACTGATTTTCATCAATTTTGAATATTTTCTCTTCAATAAATTTTTTTTCGAATTCGTCATCTGTAAACTCAAATACTAATGTAGCGCCATTTATTTCACCAAAAAGCTTATTTTTTCCTTCAAGATATCCAAAAGCCTCTCTTTCTGGTATTCCAAGCCATGTGGCAAAAAATACGGACGGAGTATCCTCAAAAAATATGATTTTTATATCCTCTTTTTCTCTTTCAAAATAAACAAATCTTAAAACATTATCTTTATCAAGCATTCTTTCAATAACTTCACAATTTGGGGTAATTGTCTCTTCTCCAAAACGACTGTGACAAAGGATTACAAACTTTGATGTTACTATACAAACAACATATTTTTCTTCCTCTCGCATACGTGTGTTCATGGAATCTGTAAAATCGTTCAATAATTCCTTTATAATTCTCGATCTTATTTTTGGATAAGAAGATAGAATTTTATTAATCCAATCTTTGCAGTTTTGTTTCAAATATAATTCTTTCAAAAATTTAATTTTGCCCAAAGGTAAAAGAGAATTAATTACACTGGATATTTTATCTTTCTCGAATTTCCGTGTTTTCTTAGCTCCTTTGATTTCTCGATCATTTATTTTTTTTGAATAAACATATGTAACTTCTTCTTTTGGCCCATCTAATTCGTTTGATAGTGTCTTTATTTTCATCCCACCACCAACTCCCAGTACCCGCCCCTGTCAGCGCCGATGCGCCGGAGCAGACCTATTTTAAGGACATTTCCAGAATACATCCGTACCCTATACTCATTAATATTCAAGGCTACCGATATATTAAAAATATTATTTTGCAAATTCATATATTATCATTTTTATCTTTTTTTCCATTTTCCAGATAATGTGATAATTCAGCTTCAATCTCTTCTATTGTCGGCAGACTTGTCTTCAATTCATCTGGAATAGATTCGACTATTTTATATTCCGAGACACCGATAGGTTTGGTCATATCTCGTAAAGAATACTCAGCCAGAACTTTATTTTTTGTTTTACATAATATTATTCCAATAGAAGGATTGTCTTCTGGATATTTAAATAAATCATCAATAGCAGATAGATAAAAATTTATTTTACCTGCATATTCTGGCTTAAAATCTCCTGTTTTCAATTCAATTGCTACATAACACCTGAGTTTCAGGTGATAAAAAAGAAGGTCTAAATAATAATCCTCACCAGCTATTTCCAAATGGTATTGATTCCCTACAAAAGAGAATCCAGCCCCCATCTCCAATAAAAATTTTGTAATATGTTTTGTAAGTTCTTTCTCTATTTCTCTTTCCTGTGCTTCCTTACCTATGCTCAAAAAATCAAATATGTATGGGTCCTTCAGAGTTTGATATGCCAGATCTGATTGTAATGCAGGTAATGTTACTTGAAAGTTGGTTGTTTTATCTGACACAACCTGTCTTTTGTACAAATTGCTCTCAATTTGATGAATAAGCACATTTCTTGACCAGCCATTCTGGATTACCTGATGCATATACCATATTCTTTCTTCATCGTCTCTCACTTTATCGATCAATATACAATTATGGAACCATGGGATTTGTGCAGCAAGCTGCTGCATAAATTCAAAATCCGGGTAAGTTTGCGCGAACTTTTTCATATATTTCAAATTCCTCGGAGAAAATCCCTTCAAATCAGGGAAACTTATTTTTAAATCATGGGCTAAGCGGTCAACAACCTTTGAACCCCATCCTTCATTATTCTGCTTATCTGATATCGTTTTTCCTATCTCCCAATATAAAATTATCATTTCTTTATTTACTGACAGGGCAGCTTTTACCTGTGCTGTTTTTATTCGATGTTTAATTTTATTTAATACTTCTACATAACTAAAATCAGGCGAATCTGGTTTTATAATCTCTTTCATCCTCCCATCACCTCCCAGTACCCGCCCCTGTCAGCGCCGATGTACCGTTGCATATCTTTTTCTTTGTATTTCATTTTCGTATTCCTTCTGAAGTGCCTTGATCCAGAGATGTTATTATTCCAAACTTGCTTTTTGCTTTCTGGTACTCCTTCTGAACGCCTCGCCTCAAATTCTCACCTATGCGGACATTATGAGTGTGAATATATCCACAATAAATTATTTTTCCCCGAAATGGCATAAGGATGGTCTCAACATATTGAGGTAAGAAAGGAGGTATTACATCCCGGATCTTGTCATGCAATCCAAGAACACCGTATACCTTTTGCTCACCCGAAATCTTCAAAAAAACAGTATAAGCCCTCAAATAAGCCATAATTAAGAAATTGCTTTTTATAAAATTTTTCCAGCTTTTTATTATCTCAAGTTCCTCCAGGGTGAAGCTGAATGGATTTTCATCAACAAAAGAATCAATAAGTTCAGGATGAGAGAAGAGCTTTTCATTTAAACCTACAATCTCGGTTGGGGGCCTATCCTTAAGCATCGGCTCTTTCAGTTCTTTTATGACAGGATATTTCTGGTTTGTATAAAACAAAAGCGCCCATATCAGTTTATAAAATAAATTTGCCTCTTCTTTGCTCAATTTCATACTTTCTGATCACAACCTATATCCCAGACCCAAAAGATTCGTATTTATCTCCTCTTCAAGCTCCCTCGCTCTCTTAAACTGCCCCGCCAATTCCCCCGTCAGCCTCGCCATCTTCTCCTCGAATGGCTCCCCGTCATCTTCAACCTCCTCAGCGCCCACATACCGCCCCGGAGTCAGGATATGCTCGTGCTTCCTGATTTCATCCAGCTTAACTGCCATGCAGAATCCAGCCACATCCTCATATTTTCCGCCCTCCCCACGCCATGCGTGATAGGTAGAATCGATTTTCCGGATTTCTTCATCCGTAAGCTCCCTGTGCCTTCTATCCACAAGGACGCCCATCTTTCGCGCATCAATAAAAAGAACTTCTCCGCGCCTGTCCCTGAATTTATGGTTTTTCTTATCCCGCGAAACAAACCAGAGGCAAGCAGGTATCATGGTATTATAGAACAACTGCGAAGGCAGCGCAACCATGCAGTCTATCAGGTCAGCCTCGATGATGTTCTTTCTTATCTCACCTTCTCCCGAAGTATTGGAAGACATAGAGCCATTTGCAAGCACGAATCCTGCAATACCTGTTGGTGATAAATGATGAATAAAATGCTGCACCCATGCGAAGTTTGCATTGCCAGTGGGCGGGACTCCGAATTTCCATCTGATATCTCCCTTAAGAAGTTCACCTTTCCAGTCGCTGTCGTTAAAAGGCGGATTGGCAATAACAAAATCAGCTTTCAGGTCCTTATGAGCGTCATTCAGGAAACTCCCTTCGTTGTTCCACTGCACATTTGCATCAATACCCCTGATCGCAAGGTTCATCTTGCACAGGCGCCATGTGGTCTGGTTTGATTCCTGTCCATAAACAGCGATATCCCCAATTCTTCCTTCATGGGCTTTTACGAATTTCTCACTCTGCACGAACATCCCGCCTGAGCCGCAGCACGGGTCATAGATACGTCCTTTGTACGGCTCAAGCATCTCGACCAGGGTTTTGACTATTGACCTTGGTGTATAGAATTGCCCGCCTTTCTTGCCTTCTGCGTCTGCGAATTGTCCTAAAAAATATTCATAGACCCGCCCCAGGATGTCCTTGGATCTGCTTTCATAATCTCCAAGACCTATCGTGCCAATAAGGTCTATCAGCTCCCCCAGCCTCTGCTTATCAAGGGCAGGCCGCGCATAATTCATGGAAGAAAGAACACCTTTAAGAGAAGGATTGTCTCTTTCGACAGCATCCATCGCTTCATCGATAATTTTACCGATGGTTGGCTGCTTTGCATTGTTTCTAAGATTCTCCCATCTTGCTTCTTTTGGAACCCAGAAAACATTTTCTGCCCGGTACTCGTCAGGATCTTCAGGGTCTGCGCCCAAATTAGATTCCCTGGTCAAAAACTGGTTTTTCTCTTCAAAAGCATCAGAGATATATTTGAGAAATATTAAACCAAGAACGACATGCTTGTATTCGGCAGCATCCATGTTATTTCTCAGTTTATCTGCCGCCTGCCAGAGCTTTTCTTCAAAACCCAGATTTGCGCCATTGCCATTGGTTTTGCCTTTTGCCATTTTTGGTTCCCTCTTATTTTATCAAATTCACACCTTATTAATTTTCATTCCAATTTCATTGAAATCCATGAAATACTCATCTTTTGAGCTTTTATTCATCGCCTTTGTCCTCGATCACCATAAAACCATAACCCTATATAGTTTAGATAATAATAAAATCTTTGTATAAATTAAATTTCTGAAATCTAATTTTTACCAGAATCGGCTGTCTATGACTATTTATTAAAAAATACGGTGGATATAACAAGAATACTGAAGTTGAATTATAAATGGCGTCAAAGTTTAATTTATTGAAAAGATAAATGACCCGATGATAATGGATTATCCTACAGTGCAAGTATGGAGAGTTGTGAAATTATGCAACCAATGATTTCATGTTAAACCCCGCCAGCGGCGGCGCTTCCATCGGGGGTCTGGGGTGTAACCCCAGCGCCGTAAAGCAATGTTGACTGAAAGTGCTTATTGTATACCCATCTCACGATTTTTTCAAGCGCCATGCCAGCAATAGTGCGCTGACCATGAATAAAACGGGAAGGAACGGCATCTCTTTCGTCGGGGCGCCTGTTCCTGTTATTTCCGGCGCAGGAGTCGTGGCGGCGCCGGTGTACTGCTTGTCGAGAATGTAGGGGTTGGCGATGGTGAATTGGATGGGTTTCTGATCCCCTTTCTTGCTAAACGAGACTCTAATATTTATCGGTGCATTCCCATTTTTCCATGCACCATTAGGCTTTAAAGTCCATGAATAAGTTTTTGACCAGCCGACAATTATATTATGATTATCTATTGATTCATCCATCTTACTGCTTCCAGCGATCATATCGTATGATTTAGTAATTCCTGGCTCATCCAATTCAACATATACATTTCCGTTTATTTTTGATGTAACTTCAACCTTTATTTCCACTGGTTCTCCTATCTTTAATTGAACTCCTTCTATGGTCTTTACAGTAGCATTTTCATCATTAAACCATGCTCTGACGATTCCATATTCATTTTCTTCAGCAGAAGCTATTTGAATAATCAAAAGTGAAACTATCATAAAAAACAATATTGATATACTAATTTTCATTATATCACCTTATAACCAGGAGACTCTTCGATAATATCTCCTTCTTTATCCCCTATTCCTAATATTTTGCCCGGAGGAACAAGTATAAAAGTCCCTGTAGTGAAGCCGAATTTTATCCTTTCATTTTTTCCGATTTTTCGATAATTTAATAAAGGATCTTCAATATCCAATTCTTCCCTCACATACGCCTGCGCCTCATGCCCGAAAATCGGATCAGGATGCACTTCATTATCAATATCCTGCACCTCAAACTTCACGAATTCACCTTCCACATCAATCGACCACGCATTGAAAGTAGCGATCCACGGCTCAAGAGATGGCAAAATATGGATGCCATTTCTCAACAGTAAATTACTATTTCTTACTTTCAATGAATACAATCTCGGATTAGAAGGAAATGGTCTGAATGCATCCAGATAATTCGGTTCCTGGTTGATCAACAAAGTCACGCTCTCATTCCACGCCTGAAGCTTGCCTGGCTCATAAATATTCCCATTCTCATCCACATGATATGCCCTCATACTCACAGCAAACGGCAGCTTGAATCCGCGGGACAGGAACTTTACAGCATCCCTGTTTGCCTGCTTCACTTTATCTGGTTCGGAAAAGTTTATCTTGATCTCATCATCGATCCTTTTACTCCCTTGCGAAAACTTCTCCCGTATCTGGTACTTCACCTGGTCAACATACCATTCACGGATAACGGAAATCACCTTTGCACTTGCGCTATTATACTTGCCTGAATAATAATTTGACTTATTCACATACTCCGCATCCCTGACAGAGATCTTCCCGATCAGGTCACCACGTGCAGCATTGATCAGGTCGGAAGGAACAGGATAATTCTCATAATTAATATCAGGATCAAGATGAATATCATTCTTCATCCTTCCAGTAATATCATCAACAGCATACTGCGCTTCCTCAGAAACCCATGCAGGTTCATCAACTGTAATTGATTTTGTGTCAGTATCACCATTTAAGTTAATGTTCTTCAGGTTCGATAATTTATTAGAATCGAATAAATCCCTGTATAAAAGGTATGCGGGCTCAAGATTCGGGTCTATATAATCAACCCCATTTAAGAGAGCCAATCCGTATGTCACATTCTTCGAGACAAAAGTCCCGGACAGGTCATTCTTCGATGCAAGAGGTTTTCCTGCAAAATCAAGATTAACATCAGTATTAGAATTCTCAACAGCCTTCAACGTGATCGCCACCCTGTCCATGCGCGAATCAACCGCAGTCATATAATTATAATACGGCACCTGCTTCGTACAACCTGTCCCGCACGGTTCAGTCACCCAATACGTGTGCCTCCAGATATGGTTTCGCGTCCATGTGAGTTCCCAGGTTTCACC
>VEPM01000052.1 GCA_012026795.1 Candidatus Methanoperedens sp. | reverse complement strand
TGCGTGGAAGAGGCGACGCGACTGGCGAGGGAGATGAGCGTGGGGGAATTTTAACTTGACCATCCCCATCCTCGACAACCACATGCACCTCAACCCCTCAGGCCGCTGCCTCGACGCGGTCCGCGAATTCGCGCGCGCGGGCGGCACGCATCTCGTTTTGGTCTCACTCCCGCCCTGGTCACTGGGCATCGATATTAACTCGCCCGAAGATTACAGGAAGGTGTTCGATAAAGTCCTCAAAATTGCCCGGCGCGCACAGGAAGCTGAGAAAGTGAAAGTCTTTGTGGTTCTTGGCGTGCATCCTGCAGAACTGACGAAATACTACGGTCGCCTTGGCCTTTCGCGCTCTGTTGAGATAATGAGGGGAGGGCTTGAGATTGCGCGCGATTATGTGGTTGAAGGACGAGCCATTGGATTAAAATCTGGGCGTCCTCATTATGAAGTTGAGCCCAAAATATGGGATGCATCAAATGATATTATACGCTACGGTTTTGAGCTTGCAAAAGATGCAGGATGTGCAGTGCAGCTTCATACAGAAAGCGCGACAGAGGACGGGATAGCCCATATCGCGGGAATTGCAAAAAGCGTGGGATTGCCTGACGGAAAAGTAGTCAAGCACTTTTCACCTCCCATGGTTAAAATATGCGAAAAACATGGGATTTTCCCAAGCGTCCTGGCGGGTGAAAATGCGATTGAAACAGCCCTTGGCGAGGGAACGCGTTTCATGATGGAAACCGATTACATCGATGACCTTAAAAGACCGGGGTCTGTCCTGGGACCAAAGACAGTACCAAGAAGGACAAAACAACTCATTGGGAGGTGGGGTGAAGATGTGTTCTGGAAGATCCACAAAGAAAATCCCGAAAAAGTGTATGGTGTGGAAATCAATATATGATGAAATCTTTCCGTAAATTATAATGCTATCCTCTTAGAATTAAACCAACCAATATGACCAGGGATTACCTCACTATCGATGACATTGATACAAAAAGGAAGACGGTTCTATGCAGGCTTGACCTTAACTCGCCGATGGACCCGAACGGGATCATTCTTGATGATAGCCGGTTCAGGAGCCACCATATTACCCTGAAGGAACTGGAAGATTCAAAAGTTGTAATACTTTCCCACCAGAGCCGACCCGGAAAGAGCGATTTTACCACGATGGAGCCTCACGCAAGGTTATTGTCAAAATTGATGAAGCGTAATATTAATTATATTGATGATATTTTTGGTTCACATGCTATTGATACTATAAAAAAAATGGGTAAAGGCGATATAATCCTGCTTGAAAATACGCGCTTCTATTCGGAAGAATCGATCGAACGCGCGCCAAAAGACCATAAAAGAACCCATATGGTAAGGCGCCTTGCTGCTGTTTGTGATATATTCCTGAACGATGCATTCTCAGTATCCCACAGGTCACATCTTTCAGTGACAGGTTTCACGGAATCGTTACCAAGTATAGCTGGAAGAATTATGGAAAAAGAAATCGATTCATTAAATAAGGGATTATCATGCAGCGAGCGCCCTTGCGTCTATGTTCTCGGGGGAACAAAAGTTGATGATTCAATAAAAGTCACAAAAAACGTACTTGAACGGGGATGTGCAGACAGGGTTCTTGTTACAGGGGTTGTAGCCAATGTGTTCCTGGCAGCTTCAGGAGTAAATATCGGGGATGCGAATATTGGTTTTATCGATAAGCAGGGTTACCTGCCCCAGATAGACATAGCAAAAAGTCTTCTCAAACGTTTCCCGGAGAACATTGGCCTTCCTGTAGATGTTGCATTGAATAAGAATGATGAACGCATTGAAGAAAAAATAAGTAAGCTAAGGCCTGAATTGCCTATCCACGATATCGGCATAGAAACAATGGTCAGATTTTCCCGGGAAATAAGTAACGCCAGAACCGTAGTAATGAATGGGCCTGCAGGAGTATTTGAAAATGAACCTTTCGCCCTGGGAACCCGTGAACTGATCAAGGCAGGGTCGAAATCAGGTTTCTCCGTAATCGGAGGAGGGCACATTGCAGCAGCTGCTGAACAGATGGGTATTTCAGGAAAGTTCTCCCATGTAAGTACAGGGGGAGGCGCCTGTATTGATTTCCTGGCAGGTGAAAAACTGCCAGGTATTGAGGCATTAAGGGATGCTGCAAGGAAATACAGACAAAAATAGCCTTACAGGTTTTGATTTCACAGGCAATATGACACTGCTTGTGGATGATATTATTAAAACACATCCTTTCTTCAAACATATTCAGCTCAAGAATATTTTTATTGCAATATCTGCTTCAAACGGCAACAGGAACGGGATTGTCGCAAAACTTCGACCCATGCTTTTTGAAGGAGGTTCAAGAACAAGAACCGTCAGGGGAATTGAGTTTGCCGCACCGGAGGTTATGGTAAATGGCGCAAATATCCTGTATGTCGTTTATTTTCATTTACCGCGTTTCCTGAATCATGGGGATCAAAAGGCAAAACTGTTGACAGTTCTGCATGAATTGCATCATATTTCTCCTTTATTTAATGGTGACATAAGGCGGTATTCAGGAAAGAATTATGCCCATGGCAACTCACGCAAGGATTTCGATAGTCTGGTAAGTATTTATACTGACGAATATATCCAGGCTACAGCACATCCTGAATTAAGCACTTTTTTGGAATTCAAATATAATGAGCTTAAACGCAAATACGGGACAATCTATGGGGACATGATACGTATTCCGCGATCAAAAAGTGTATCTTTTCAAAAACCAATGGGAAACATTTAACACTTGAAGATATTATTAGCCCAGGATGAGGAAGCTTCATTTATTAGTTCAAATCATTATTGGCGTATCTATTATTGCTTTTATATTGAATAAACTGAACCTGAATGAGTTATTTGAAGTTCTAAAAAAAACCGATTTAAGCTATTTCATAATGGCATGCTTCTCATACCTTTTCCTAGATATGGTACTCGCATTGCGTTTATCTTATCTGCTAAAAAAAATAGGGCATGAAATGAAGTTAAAGGACGTTTTTCTTTCACATATGGGAGGAATGATCATTGGAGATATAACTCCTGGAAGGAGTGGTTATTTTTTAACACCTTTAATATTAAGAAAAAAAGCTGGCATTCCTATTACAGAAGGAATGGCATGCATTTTTGCGCCGCAGGGGGTTGAATTCATCCTTAAGGTTATGGGTGCTATTGTAGCTATAATTTATTTATCTTTTTATTTGAATATTGAACAAAACTTCATTATTTATGCGGTGGTAGGTTCGGTAATTCTCCTGGTTGTCGGGATATTAATGCTGTTAGTATCATGGAATAATGAAAAAATGACATCAAAATTTTTGGGTAAGATCCCTTTTCTTAACAAGTTCACTGAAAATCTTTCTTCTTTTAAAGACAGGAGCATCCTGATCAAGGATAACTTAAACGTAATCTTGATATTATATATGATAGGATGGATATTTGCTGCATCGCAGTGGTACTTTTTAGGAAAAGCTATCGGAATTGAAATATCATTTCCTATTTTTTTTCTGCTTCATCCCCTCATTACGATTCTGATGTTTGTCCCATTATCACCCGCTGGCCTGGGGCTTATGGAGGGAGGAATAATCCTTGTATTTTCGTTTTTTGGAATTTCACCAGCTTTGGGAATGGTTTTTTCAGTTCTGGTGAGAGTCAGCATTTTAGTTGTTGATATAGTTGGTTTGAAAACTGTAATTAGCGTATCAGGAAAAAAGCAATCCGAAGACTGGTAATGAGAGAGTATTGCTGATATATATTGCTGATATAATTACTTAATTCAATCATTCCCTTAATTCCGGCGGCAGCATGTTTGGAATACCATCGTCTATCGGGTAATACTCTTTACATTTTCCGCAATAAAGCGTCCCTTTAACGATCTCTTTCTCATTTTCTTCTGTAACTTCAAGTACGAGGTCGCCTTTACACATCGGGCAGCACAGGATATCCATCAGATCTCTTTTCATTATTGCACCTTTATTCCTTTAAACACCTTTTTTATTATCAAGCTATCGAATCATATAATTTTTATTGTTTAAATGAGTATTTACTTTGATCAATATGATAAGGACATTCATAGCTGTTGAGTTGCCTGATCGATTTATTCCTGAAATAGAAAAAATCGGATCTTCCCTGGATATGCCTGGAATAAAACTCGTTGAACCAGAACAGGTTCATATAACCCTGAAATTCCTGGGGGATATCAGGGAAAATAATGTCGAATCGATTTTATCTGCGTTATCACAGATAAATTGCAGGCAATTTGAAGCGAAAATAAAAGGCGTAGGCGTGTTTCCGAAACCTGCTTATATAAAAGTCATATGGCTTGGGGCTGAAGGTAATTTTGATGTACTGCATGATGAGGTTGAACGTGTACTTTCGCTATTTAAATTCGAAAAAGATCACCATTTCTCACCTCATGCAACCCTTGCCCGTGTTAAGCGATTAAGGGATAAGTCCTTACTTCTTGGCAATTTGAAAAAATTGGAGCATATAGACCTTGGAATGATGAATGTCGGATCCATTTATCTCAAGAAAAGTACGCTAACACCGGTTGGTCCTATATATGAGACCCTGGGGGAAATAAGGCTTAAAGATTAATGGTTCACACGTTTTGTTCAATAAATCATATATACATACCACTTTAAGTATAACTTCAGTTTAGGAATAGAGGCGTTATGATTACTTCATTTGGTATGGATTTTGTTGAAACATTCATGGTATTATACAATGCCGGTGCAGCGTTCATAGTGATATTCATGATAGGACAAATTCTTATAATGACGCGTAAAGTGGACAAAGAACTGCTGAGAGCACGGTTATTTCTCAATAATTCGATAATCCAGAAGACCTGGATATATATTTCAATAGCAGGCGCTTCATTTGCATTAAATAACGTATTCAGATTCATTGTTAACTTCATGTCAGAAGGAGAGATACTCAATGTGTATCACCTGGCTGATCTTGCCCAGATGGTCTTTTTGATATCTTTCATACTGGCTGTACAGAACTGGTATGAATTTATCGGAAGTTTCAGGTCCAGAAAATCAATTCAGGAAAAATGCAGTGTTTCAAACTGTTCCTCATAATTTTTTCCCCGAAAAGTAAAAATTAATCGAAATGTTTAATTAAAAGGAGAGCCATTTAATTAATGTGGCACTTGAAATTATAATCGTGTTATTAGCGATAATAGGAGTTATTATTGCATATTATTTATTAAAAACTGTAACCCATCTCATAATAAATGCTGTACTGGGGCTTATTATTCTTGTTGCTGCCAATGTAATTTTTAATGTCGGTATAAATTATTCTCTCCCAGCGTTACTTGTTTGCGCCTTTGCTGGAATTCCCGGTGCAATTATTGTAATAATTCTCCATTTGCTCGGAGTGGCTTTTGTATAAGAGATTTAATATCCCCAGAGAAGAATGAGAGGTTTCATGAAGATCGTTGTTTCCATTGGTGGATCAGTCCTTGCAAAGGAATTACATCCTGAAAATTTCAAAAGCTATGCAAATGCGATTAAGGAGATTGGAAAGGATCATGAGGTATTTATTGTTACGGGGGGAGGAAAAGCTGCACGTGAATACATTGGGGTTGTGCGAGATCTTGGTTCTGATGAAGCCACATGTGATTTTATAGGTATTGATATCACGCGCATAAATGCCAGGCTTCTGATCGCAGCCATTGGCGATGCGGCCTATTATGAGCCTCCGTTGAACTACAAAGAGGCAAGAACCGCAAGCTTGACAGGCAAAATAATAGTAATGGGCGGTGTAACTCCGGGACAGACTACCGATGCTGTTTCTGCTGTCCTTGCAGAATATGTCGGCGCGGATCTGCTCATAAATGCGACGTCCATTGATGGCGTTTATACGAGTGATCCCAAAAAGAACAAAGATGCAAAAAAATTTGGAACCATGACACCTCATCAGCTTATTGAAATCGTAATGAAGACTGAGATGGTTGCAGGGGCCAATTCTCCGATAGACCTTCTGGCAGCGAAGATTATCGAGAGAAGTAATATTAAAACTATTATACTTAATGGGGAAAATCCACAAAATATCATTGATGCGGTTAGTGGAAAATATAACGGGACAGTAATAGGGAAGGACAAAAAAGTTAAATCAGGAGAAAAATGATTATTTTAATTAATTTATCAGGAAAAAAGGAACGTGAAAAAGTATGTTTGAAAATGTATTCAAAGGTTTCTCCTTCATAAAGGAGAGTTTCAGCTTAATAGGTAAAGATGCAGATGTCATTAAACCCGCATTCTATTCTATATTCGTAGGGGCGTTTTTTACTATATTTTCAATTATTATCATGCTTTTCCTCGAATCAGGCTTGAAGCTTGGAAATATATTTTATCTCTTTGCCTTTCTTGTTTTACTTGGAAATTATTTCATCTCATACTTCTTCACAGGAATGACAGCGTTTCTTGTTTATGATTATTTTAAAGACGGCGATGCTACTATGTCAGAGGCATGGGCTGCAACAGAGAAAAATAAGTTTACTATATTATATCTTGCAATAATTTCAGCTATTGTCAATATAATCCTGGGAGTACTAAGAGGTAAGGCGCAAAGAAGCGGTGCAATTGGAGGTATTTCCAATATGATCATGGGATTTATAGAAAAAGCCTGGACAGTTGGTACTTATTTTATGATTCCTGCAATAGTTATTGAGGATAGGGAGCTGGGGAGCGCTATAGAAAGAACAACCCAGATCATCAAAAGGAATCTTCTTCCAATAGGAGTTGGTGAAATAGCGGTAGGACTTGTTACAGGAATTCTTTCATTCATCGGCATTATAATTGCAATCTTTATCGGTTTCTCATTGCTCACTATCGTAGGTCCGATAATAGCATTATTATTGGCAGCCATCTTGATCGTCATAGTGATAGCGCTTTCCATGTATGTCACGACAGCATATCATACATGCCTTTTCCTGTGGGCAAGGAATCTTGAAGTAGCCCCGGGAAGCTCAATAAAACCTCCGGCGCCAATCGCTAATGCTCTGGGAATTTCGTGAAAACGGGCCAGAAATAATTTTAAACATGTCATTCGAAAAGCTGATCCCAAAACAGAGAAAAATGTCCACTAAACTTGGTGGATTTTTAATTATAGTTGGAGAGATCATGTTTCTTTTTTCATTATTAAATTTTTTGATGATCACAAGACTCCAATATTATAGCTCCGGGGATTCATTCATACGAATACTCTTTCCGGACTATTTAATATTCATGGGAGCGATGTTCGTTTTAACTCTTATTGCTATGTGGATAACGTATGTATATATTTTGCCAAGTAAACAACTTTTCTCCCAGGAGCAGTCAATAAAAGACAATCGTAGTCCTATTTATAATGAAATAATAGAAATTCACGGAGAAATTTCTGAGTTGCGAAATATGATCAAGAAATTGTCTGATAAAAAAGGGGAGAAATGAATAACAGTCTTTACACTTGAAGAAGGAATTTTGAAGGAAGCGCGTTTGGGGAAGGTCTGAAATGGGGTGCGCACCTGTCCAGCGCAAGCAACGATAGTGCTTGAAGTTAGGTGTCAATCCGGGCAAAATGTTTAAATGATATTTTTCCTGAATTAAATTATTAGTAAACGATAAAAAACTAAAAAATGCTATAATATACCGTATAATTGATTTTAAAACAATAATAACTGTAAAAAACTTTCAATATACTTATTTCAGTCTCAGACATTCGAATAGCTGTGATAATCTATATAATGATGATATTGTGCTGCTCATAAACTGGATTTTTCCGACAAAAAAATTGAAAATGTTGAAAAAAGCTGGTAACCGTGAGGATTCATGTTGGAAACTACAGAAGAAAGAGTAAAATTATTAAAAGCAGGTTTTACTGGAAAGGAAATTGAGGAATTATATATTGCTAATAATAATTTCAAAATAATCCGTAATATCCTTTATAATAAACTTGTTATCGAAAAAGAAACAACGGTACAAAAAATTGCTAAAAAAAAGATAATACCAGCATATTGCTATTTATTATAAGCCTTCTCACCATGTAAATGCTTATCGAGTCCCTGCTCTTCTACATCTTTCGACACGCGAAGCGACATTGTATTGTCAATGATAAAGAATATCAGGATAGTTATCAGAAAAGCATAAAGCGAAGCGAAGGCAACTGCTGCGACCTCTTTTTTAAGGAAATCGATTCCGCCGTACAAAAGACCGTTTGCTCCGTCATTGTTAACCGAAAGTGTGCTGAATATGCCAAGAAGCGTTATGCCAAGGAATCCGCCGATCCCATGCACACCCCATACATCCAGTGCATCATCCCATTTGCGCCTGTTCTTTAACATTACAGCGAGGTAACAGATGATCCCTGCAAAAATACCGAATAATATTGACGAGCCAGGCGTTATATATCCGGCGGCAGGAGTGATAACGACAAGCCCTGCAAGACCCCCTGTCAGGAATCCGACAAGCTTTGGTTTGCCTTCCATGCCCCAATCCATTATCATCCATACGAATGCAGCAAAACCCCCGGCGATCGCGGTATTGAGAAATGCCACAATTGCAACATCATTCATTGCAAAAGCATTCCCTGCCGTGAATCCGAACCAGCCAAACCAGAGGATCGCCATGCCGATAGCAATAAGGGGAACGCTGTGGGGCAGGTCTTTGACTTTGCGGCTTCCAAGATAAAGAACACTTGCAAGAGCGCTCATCCCAGCTATTGCATGGACGACAATACCTCCCCCGAAATCCTTAACGCCCCACTGCATCAGGGCGCCGCCTCCCCAGACCATGTGGACAAGCGGGTAGTAGATCAGAAGCTGCCAGAGGACAAGGAATATGATGTATGCCTTGAACCGGACGCGATTAGTGAAAGCCCCGGTGATAAGAGGCGGTGTAATGACTGCTACCATCAACTGGTAGGCAAGGAAAATATAAAGAGGCAATGCAGGACTTACTGGTGATGGTGTGGAGGCAGAGATATTCGAAAGGAGCGCATAATCAAGGTTGCCGATAATCCCGTAATAATCCCCGCTGAAACTCAGGGAATAGCCCACAGTTATCCACATAATTGTGGAGACACCAAGAGCTACAAAGCTTTGCATCATTATCGTAACCGCGTTCTTTCGGCCCACAAGACCTCCATAGAAGAAGGCAAGTCCTGGTGTCATTACCATGACCAGGCAGGTCGCTATCATTATAAACGTAATATCAGTTGTATTGAATGCCGGATTTAACATACGATTCACCTATCCTGTCTCGCTAGCGTTTTTTAGAAAAAAACCAATGAAACCGGAATCCTATTTCTCCGGTTCTTTGATATAGTTATGGGTATTATTCACGAAAGTCAATTCAAGGAATCTTATCTTCTTTTGATAAAATTTTTGATTTCTAATATTTCTAATTCTTCTGCAGCTTCTTATTTCGCTCAATCATCTTCCCTTTCTTCTCGTAGTAATTTTTTATCCTGATAAGGATGGGTTCAGGTATAACCGGTTTTATGAGGTAGTTATCCCTTTCCCCTGTATCGTCTCCCCTTATATCAGAAGCTATTTCATCGTACGCCTTTTTCAGTTTCAAGTCCAGAAATGGGATTCTCCTTGTCATCACAACAACCGGTCCGCCTCCGATGCATACAGCGAACCTCCAGTTGAGAGACAGCCTTCTACAGAAGTTCTTTACCACCCTGACGGCTTCACCGGTGATGTGCGGTCTGGGGAAACCGCAGTTTACAATCATGTAGACTTTAGCATTCCTGTTATACCCGTTACCGCTTTTTATGTACTGGTAGTAGTCCTCAAGCAGTCTCATTAACGCTCCCGGAAGCCCGTAAGAAAAGAGCGGAAAGGCCAGTATGATTACATCGGCGCCGGCTATGCTTTTCAACGTACCTTCAGGATAGTCTCCTCCCACTCTGGCCTTTACGGTGATAAATGTCTTGCTGTATTCTACATCGGAGAGTTTCTGGTTTACATCATTCAAAAACTCAAGTGATGAAGCTTTCTTCCCCCTCAGGCTTCCGTTTATAAAACAAACAGTTTTCATGCAGCCTCCAGCATCAGGCTCATTTTCTTAATCACTTCGCAAATCGCGGTGTTGTCGCTGGAAGACATAGTGACAAAGACATCCACCTGCCTGACCATGCCAGGATGGACAATATCCGCGCTCCCGCCGTGTTTGATGATAAGATCTATGAAGGTGTTTTTCTCTTCTTCATCAATGTCGCTGCCGTAGCCGATGATGACCTGCCAGTTATGGCTGCCGGTCCCCCTGTCCATGGCGTTTTTTACAGTTGAACCGAAATGTCCGAACAAAACGGGAGTCAGGAAAAAGGTCGCATTGTAGTTTTTAACCGTTTTCTTTACTTCATTTACCCTATCTTTATGGACGCATTCTTCCGGGTGCTCTATCAGGCAGTAGGAGAAGCAACCCAGGCAGGGTAACGCATCATTTTGCCTCAGCTCGATTACTTCAACCTGGTGTCCTTTTTCAGCCAGCGCCCGGATGATTTTAGCTCTCAAATCTTCTGAAATCTCCGTTTTCGCATCCTTATCCAGAATTAAAAGAATGTTCATAGCGGACCTCCTTAAAATATAACTCGTTCATATCCGCATTGCGTACTCACTATAACCCCACATATTATTATAATCCTATAATGTATTTAAGATTTCTCATGTTTTTTAGTCTTTTTGAGGAAAAAAGTGCCCCAATTTTGGCAACACGATTGTTATTCTGGTTCAACATATTCCAGCGGATACACAAGGACACGCCCATCGTTGCAATCAATGACTCCCGATTTTAATCGGGAGCATCAACGGTGGGCGCATGAGGGTATTTATTGCTCTTCATCACATTTGTTTCTGTCAAAAACGGGGGGCGGAGATACTACTGAGGATGTTGAAGTCACTAACGATGCATTTTCAACATCCACTCTTTCTTTGATATCAGGCAATCCAATTCTGCTCAAATAACTTGAAAAACGTTGGGACAAAGATTCTCGAAAAAGATGATTAATAGTAGCTAAATAATGTTCTGCATACATCTTATATAGGGGATCTCTGGGAATAGTATAATAATGTTTAAAATCAACTATTAACTGTGGTACCTGCAATGCTTGATTTTTTTCTAAAAAATGAAATCTTGCATGGTTCTGCTGTGTTATCCGCTTATAATCTTCACTCTTCTTCCATTCGTGCATTTTTAATCCAATAGATTTTAAATGATCACCAATTCTGAACACTTCTGCATTGTAGGCAGGGCATATCAAAATCGTTTGCAGATATTTATCATGTTTTTCAGAAGCGGATTGAGACCTGTTGTTGAAATCCCATTCCAGATCGCAGTCTTGAGTCAATACGATGACATATGGCAAAGTTGCTTGAGAAATTTCATATTTACTTGAGTTATCTTTTATCTTCCAATCAATAATATCTATGTTACGAAATATATCTCCCTGGCAGATTCGTTTAGAAGTATGCTTAATATACATTGAATCAGTCTTGCTTAGAAATATACCCCAAAACCTTTCTTTTTACCTGCGTCTTCTCATATTTTTCGTAGTCGATATCTATATTGAAAGGATACGTCTCTTCTTTTTTTTGGGGTTTTGGTGCAAATGTTCCTGGCTCGTTAAAGTAATCATCTGTTTCGTTATAGGTCATTTTTTCATCTCACATACGGTTGTAAGTTCTCTTTATAGGTGCTATGATCAAATAAATTTTTAATTTCTTCATGTAGTATATAAATTTGACCAATGATAGAAGAAATATCTATTTCATTTTTTGAAAAACAATCATAATCGAGTAAAAATTCCTTCTTCGCTATTGGATTTGGATATTCACTATTAAACCACCCATACCCCACATTCCGCACATGGTGCCCGTTGATTTTATATAATCAAAATAAGAATCAACCGGCATGGAATATTCGAGTAAAAACATTGATCACCTTGGTAT
>VEPM01000051.1 GCA_012026795.1 Candidatus Methanoperedens sp. | reverse complement strand
GGCTGGCACCTGTGGAGAGTCTCCAGCAAGTCCATTGGTGTGTGTCATAAACACAGGATAAGTTCCAATCATTGTGATATGGGCTTTTTCCATCTTGCATTCATAATGCGGATTGAAATCGCTATGAACGTCGTATCTTGAGGCTTCAAGCGGAGTTGAATCCAACTTGGCATCTTTCAAATCTATGAGTTTAACAATTCGTTCACCCACCATTTCCATGACTTTGTTGATACCCTCAATTCCTAAACGGTATTTGACAAAATGATGAAGCGTTCCACCTGATGGTATTGAGATTCCCCCATCTTTTCCTTCTTCAAAACCAAGGAGCCATGCCTCATCCTGTGATAAAACGATTTTCTTGAAAGGCTGCTGCCTGAAGAATTTTACTATAGCAAATTTGATCATTGCCGATACATTATATCTGAAATGCCAATCTTTATCGCTGTAGAAGTTGTTTTCTATTTGCTGTGCAATGTCCGCTATGTTTAGGAAAAATAAAAATTGACATAGCGAAACATTTCTTAAGCCCATATAGTTTTTAAGGGAGTCTGTGAAGGAGACTCCTTTAAAGACTTTTGAAGTTTCTGCCATAAGAGGCAGTCCTGGCAAAGTATTTATATATGTCGATAGAATTTTTGTGAAAATCAGGTCATAGCTAACAAAAAGATAGCTTTTTAAGTCAAATAGCTAATTGGATTTCTTCCCCAAGATAATAAATATTCAATCCGTCCACCTTAATTGTTTTGCCACTGATGTTGTTTGCAATATTTCCTGCCATCACATCAGCCACGCGAGAATAAAAAAGCCGACAGCCCAGTCGTAGATTATGCAGCCGTATATATACCATTCAGGCACTTTTGTTTGAACAAGGTTTATTTTTTTGTGGTGGATGGCATCCCATATGCCGTGCCAGAAATAACCTGCGACAAGAAGGTATGGCGTAATCCACAAGCTGAGAAGCACAAGAACTATGTACAATGCTATATTGGCCATCTCAATAAGGATATCCTGTTTTCTTCCTATATTAGAAAGAGTAAAACCTACATAGACTGCGGCAATACCCATAAGTAAAGAAGTGAATTTTCCTTCATGAATATCATTTTTAATATTAGAGCAATGAATTAAAAACATTTTGGTGGGAGGGGAGCATCCTGCTTATAGTATCAGTTATTTTATCCATAAATCAAAATTCATTTTTTACCATCCCGTCCTTTAGCCAGATTATCCTGTCCGCCCGCTTCCCAAGCTCAGGTTCGTGTGTTACCATCACAATAGTCTGACCGGATTTATTCAGTTCTATTAACAGATTTATTACCTGCTCTGAGGACTTCGTATCCAGATTGGCTGTCGGCTCATCAGCAAGCAAAAGTGCAGGCTCGTTGGCTAAAGCCCTTGCAATCGCTACTCTCTGTTGCTGCCCGCCAGAAAGTTCTGACGGTTTATGACCTGCACGATCAGATAGCCCGACCAAATCAAGCAATCTCATTGCTCTTTCTTCAAAATCTTTTCTCTTTACTATCAGTAACGGAAATGCAACGTTTTCCAGTGCGGTAAGCTCCATAAATAAATTGAACAATTGAAAAATAAACCCAAGCTTTTTAAGCCTGAAATCCGCACGCTGATCTTCATTCATCTCTGATACGTCAGTTTCCTCGATTAAAATCCTGCCTGCTGTTGGTGCGTCAAGCATTCCGATCATATTGAGAAGCGTGCTTTTTCCGCTGCCCGAAGAGCCCATTATCGCAACGAACTCACCTTTTTCTATTGCTATATTCACCCCCCTGAGCACAGGCACCTCAACTTTGCCCATCAAATACGTCTTACTCAAATCTCTGGTTTCAATTATATTAACCATGCCATGTCGCCTTGATTATGTTAATCCTTGAGGCTCGCCAGGCAGGGTATAAGCCTGCAAGCAGTGTAGCAAGCAAAATTACAATTGAAGGTATCAGGACTAAATAAAATGAAAAGGAAGCACTGATAACATTAGATTCTGCTGTGCTCAGCATGATCGGATGAACTTCCCAGTATTTGGTGATACTCAACCCCATAATGCTTCCCAGGATAACACCCGTAATCCCGAAAATCAGAGATTCCGTGAGAATAACTCTCAGCACAAAAGAATTCCGCGCGCCTATTGCTTTCATTATCCCTATCTCCCTTATTTTATGCTCTACCCTTGTGTACATTAAAACACCAACAGAGACCAAGGCTGCAACCAGACTGAGAATAATGAACATGTTTGAAATGAACACCCAGTTGCTCTTAAGCCTTTGAACATAAACGGCTTCTTCCTCCCATGTTGTTACTTTACCGTTAATCCCCTGCTGCACGACCAATAACTTGTATTTTTCAGCCAGTTGTATGTCTGTAAGGGATTACCGTGAAATAACTTATCTAAATTAATCTCCTTTTGGTGAAATGGAATAGTTCCATTTAGGATGTAAAGAATGGTATTCTATCTGCAATTTTTCCATTTCTTCATCCAATATTTTTACTCCTTTGGTATATTCCTTTTCATCCAATCGAGATGCCACAGTAAGACCTTTTTTTGTCTTCGTGCCACTAATGAGTTTTATGATTGTTTCATAACTAACAAGCGGTTTACCCTTCCAATTCATTGTGATATATGAAAACATGCAATGTTCTATCTTGTTCCATTTGCTTGTCCCAGGAGGGTAATGACATACAGTTATTGGTATTTTGATCTGGTTGACCAATTCCTGTAAATGAAATTTCCAGCCTTTATTACGACTTCCATTACTTCCGCCGCCATCTGCACATATCATCAACCCTTTTGCATTTGGATAATTATTTCTTCCAAACATTAGCCACCATTGCCTGATGCTTTCAACGGCAAATTCGGATGTATCATAGTTAATTCCCACATTTACCATTCCTTCATTTCTCTTTAGGTCATAAATCCCATACGGTGTCGCCCTTCCATTCCCAAGTGAAGGAAAATCATACACATTTACTTCTTTAGCTTGGCCTTTTTTTGTCCAACTTGTTCCAGGATTTTTGAAATCCCCTACGTTTTCTTTCTTTTTTGCATCAACTGATATTACAGGATACTTTTGATTTATAAATTCTTTCGCCTGTTCGTTTATATATCTAAACTGGGCATCTCTTTCAAGTACTGAAGAACCTTCTATATTTTTCTTATTCGCCTGAAGTGAGTAATCGTTTTCCTTCAAAGCTTGAAATCAAGACAATATGCTGTTATGAAGCCTGGAAGGGAGTTAACGATACTCTGAGTTTACGAAAATTATATATGATATCAAAATGATATCATATTGTTATGACAGAAACTCAAATTATTTTCAGGCTTGATAAAAGATTGCTTAAAGAGTTTGATGAAACCCTGAAAATCTCTGGATTCAAGACAAGGAACGAATGGTTCAGGGCAGCGATCAGGGAATTTCTTGAAGATGTTGAGCGAAAAAAAGTCCTCCAGAAACTGAGGAAGCTCGAAGTAAAAGGATTAGAGGAAAAAGATATAAAAGAGATGGTAAGCAAATGGCGTTCTGAGAAGAAATAATGATAATTGTCGATACGAATGTTCTGCTGGCATTTCTTCTTACAAACGGCATAACCCGCAGAATCATAGCCGAAAATCCAGATGTATTTGTGTCCCCTGAGCACTGTTTTGGGGAGTTATGGGAGCACAGGGATCGATGGAACAGGAACAAGCTTAGTGACGATGAATTGCTTGAAGTTGTCAGTGACGTAAAGAGACTATTTGTAATAGCTGTTCCCACAGAGGTTTGCAATCCGTATATTCCAGAGGCTGAGAAACTTAAAGATGATAAAGACGACGCACCGATTATCGCGCTTGCCTTACTGTGGATAATGAAGGAATCTGGACCTACAATACAAAACACTTCAGACAGGAGATATTTGGAGAGCGTATCAGGTATTGTCCACAAAAGATGTCATCGGCTTATATCCCTTAGAGGATGAATCGTAAGTCACAGTTGAAAATACTTACTTTCATAAATCTGCACTGCCCATTTTTTTTGCGCGCCGATAATCACAATTTATTAAAAATCACTCATTTTTATAGTTCTTACTTTGTCTTTGTTCACAATCAAAAAATTTCCTTCAAATGAGATATTTGACTTTAATAAAAGCCATTTTAATAGTTGCAATATATATGCAGGCGATTTTGGGGTACTCGTAAAAAGATTATCCCGTATGGTTTGCTTGATTTCTGTTTATATATAAGTTCTCCAAAATCTTTATCGAATGTGATTATTACCCACTTATTTCTTGATGATAATTCCAGTATCTTCTCATCGCTTGATCCTGCAAATTCTTCTGCAACGGATATTATCTTACATCCTTCTTTTCGGAGTTGTTTTACTACATTTAAGGGAATGTTCTCATCGGCCAAAAAGGTGGGCAAATTGTTCAAGCAGTAGCCTTTTCGGGAATTATGTAAAGATGTTCTTCTTTCAGGAGAGATAGCGAATATTCTAGGGCAGCAAGGATATCTTCTTTTTTGATCCGGGGATAGTTCTCCATTATCTCTTCATGGGTCCAGTTGTTTGCCAGCAGTTCCAGCAAGAATTCAACAGATATCCTGGTTCCTTTTATAACAGGTTTTCCACCAAGAAGATCAGGGTCGCAAACGATCCGCTTGAAAATTTCTTTTTGCATGGTAATCTATCTATACAATTATCCTTATTGTGTATAAAAGTCTTGTTGCTACCGGGTACAGAAACGGATTGGAACCTTCACCTTGAGTTTCTGGCGGTGTAAGGCATCGCACATTTATCACTATTTATATATTAATTTCCCGGCGCCGATATGTTCCCCAAGCAGCCACTTCACACTAAAAACCTCACAGCATAAACAGCGAACTCAATACGAACTCGTACGAACTCTTGCAGCAAGAAATCCACGTCACCCTCGAAACAATTAAGATCAAATAATTTTATTTAAGTCAGCAAATGAAGAACGAGAGTAAACCGACCTGGAAAGATGTTGTGAAAGAAGCCCTCGCAGAAATCGGTAACTCAGGCCATCTTGACAATATTTACTCAAAAATAAAAGGACACCCGAAAACCGAAACAAATCCAACATGGAGAGACACCGTAAGACGCACCTTACAGCAGTACAGCATTTTCTATCAGGAAGAGAAAGGCAGCGGTATATGGTATCTCAGGGAAGAAAAGCCTCTTCAGGAGTTCGACCCGAAAAAGAATCCGAACCCTGCGCATGAGGATGTTCAGGGGATGCTGCTTGAGCTTGGGAGGATATACGGTTATGAGACCTCGGCAGCGATCAATGATGCAAAGAAGAAATTTATGAGCAGCCCCATTGAAGAAGTCGCCACCATAAAAGAATTTCAAAGGGATGTATTTCATCCAAAAGTTGTGGAGATTCTGAGCCATATAGATACGGCAATTGATATCATTGTTTTTACTTTTTAAGTATCCCTTATCTTTATTACACTATCTTTTAGAACGATAAATTTTCCATCTACGTCGGTAGATTTTAAAAGTATTCTGAGAAGGTCAAATCTTTTAGCCGGATTAGTCGTTGAAGTTCTTATTAGTATAACTCCACGGGAGGGTTTTTGTAACCTGAAGACAAGTTCGCCGAAGTCTTTATCATCAGTAATTAAAATCCTTCCATCATCGTTAGATTTTTGAAGAACTTCATCATCAGCAGCCGAGTGTTTCCAGTCGCCAACAAAAAGAACATCATAACCTGCATTTTTTAATAGGATTGCAAGTCTCTTGCCTGTGCACTCGTCAATGAGAAATTTGACTTTCAAGCCGTCTCCACAATGGGGATTATCTCCTCTCCCGCTACCATGTCTGAAACATACCTGAGAGCAGCCCGTATGTCCTCTTCATTGAGATTTGGATATTCTTCGAGTATATCTTCTATGCTCATTCCATCTGCCAATCTTCTCAGTATGGCATCCACCGGAATTCTTGTTCCTCTAATAATAGGCTTTCCAACCATTATTTTTGGATTTACAACTATTCTTTCTTCCATCTCTATAATAGTTGGTATTGGGGGTATTATAGTTTTGCGTGCAAGTCAGGTGCTTTGCATTATATATTTATCACTATTTAAATATTAATTCTCCGGCGCCGATATGTTCCCCAAGCAGCCTACTTGAATCAAAACCAGAATAAGAACTTATTTCGACAGGATAACAGGATTGACTGGATTCAAACCGCAACATTTATGAAATCCTTATGTGGCGCGTCCCCAAGTCCTCATAGCGCAGATTTATGGAATGGTGTCGAATTTATGTTAGTATACTTCATTATGCGTTCCTAAATCTATCAGCAGGATTTTCTTTTTTTCTTTATCCACGAATCTGAATATCAACCTTTGTTCATAATTTATTCGCATTGCCCAGGAACCTTTTAAGATGCCACTTAAGCGGTGTGTTTTCAAAGATGGATGAAATGGATCGATCACAAATAATTCCATTTTATTCCTGAATCTGCATTAAATCAGGATGTTTCTGGCTCCACTTTATAATAATCTTTTAAATTTCTCATCCCATATAAGTTCAATCATTCAGGTCTTTCCATAGCTCGTCGAACTTTCCGCTCTTTACATTTCCCGCTTTGTAAGCTCTCAATGCTTCTTTTATCCTTTTAGATATTTCAATCCTTCTTAACTCAATCTGCCTTTTAGAAAGAATATTCAATAGATACTCCCGATCATCAAATTCTAAATGTTCTGCTTCTTCGAGAACTTTATCAAGGGTAACCATTTTATTTATCATTTTATCATGATAATTCTTGTTTGCTTACTATTTAAATAAATCCATTTCACAAACATGTCCATAAAAGCGGTAGCGCAGCACCGTGAAACCCGTTTGTGCATCAGGATAATCCCTTCTGTAAGATTCGACCTTATCACCTCTAATCAGCACCTCATAACTCTCAAGCAAACTACCGTTAAATATCCCCGGATAAACATCCAGCCAGACTTTGTTCGGGCTATCGTGGGTGACGTGGAGCGTTCATCCTTTAACGGTGTATCTGCATTCATAGCCGTCTGGATATGACCAGCATATCGGGTATTCCGTTCGTGGTTTTATCTTGTAGAAGCCGTAATCTTTGAATGCGAATTTTTTGATGGAGTTTTCGGTTAGGGTTTGTGCCCACTTTGACTCAAGGTAAAATACAAGGCCAACCGCAATGAGCGCAAAGACCGCAAAGATAATCACTGCGGCGCTTTGCCTTTTGCCACATGGTATTGAAAGAATATCCTTCAACGACTGGAACACGGATGGCACGGATTGGACGGATATTCACGGATACGGAATCTGTGCGCATCCACCGTGCAATCCGTGTCCCATCAAAACATCACTGATTTATTATTCTTAAAATATTAAACTCCCGGCGCCGATATGTTCCCGAAGTAACCACTTCACGGAAAAACAGTGCAACGTGAGCAATAAACTCCTATTGCAGGAAATCTACGTCACCCTCGAAACCATTAAGATCAAAGAATTTTATTTAAGTCAGCAAATGAAGAACGAGAGTAAACTGACATGGAAAGACGTTGTAAAGGAAGCTCTTTTAGAAATCGGCAACTCAGGCCATCTTGACGATATTTACTCAAAAATAAAAGGTCACCCGAAAACCGAAACAAATCCAACATGGAGAGACACCGTAAGACGCACCTTACAGCAATACAGCATTTTTTATCAGGAAGAAAAAGGCAGCGGTATATGGAATCTCAGGGAAGAAAAACCCCTGCAGGAATTCGACCCGAAAAAGAACCCGAACCCGGGACATGAGGATGTACAGGGGATGCTGCTTGAGCTTGGGAAAATATACGGTTATGAGACCTCAGCAGCGATCAATGATGCAAAGAAGAAGTTCATGAACATGCCTATTGAAGAAGTCGCCACCATAAAAGAATTTCAAAGGGATGTATTTCATCCAAAAGTCGTGGAGATTGTGAGCCATATAGACGTTTTATGGTTTGGCGGCGATACCGATATGCTTGTGCCTGAATTCGCTTTTGAAGTTGAGCATACGACTGATGTGACAAAAGGACTGGGGAGGCTTCTTGACCTTCATAGGTCAGGCCAGAGAACAAGACTTTTTGTAATCCTGCCCATTGATAAAATGGGCAAGTTCGATAAAGAGATCGGACGCAGTCTTTTCAGAGATATAAAAGGGATTTGCAGGGCAAGGACGTATGGGCCGCTCATGATGCTATACACTCTGGCGAAGGAGCATAATTTACAGAATATGGAATTTTTTGGCGAGTAAAAAACAGACGGCGCAGAATTATTCTTACATGAAATCATTTTAGCCATTCTTGCTTCTTTATGTTGGCTTGTTTTAATATGCGGGATAGCAGGTCAACCCCAATCTCTTTTTTATGAGGGTTAGGTAACGTTAAAACAAGATCGCCTTTTAACATATACGGATGCTTCCCACCAGAGAATGGACCTTCGAATCCGAATTCCTTTAATCTCTTAACAAGCTGTTTCCATGACACTGGCATCAATTTTGTCAAGAGATTCCATCACCCTTGGCTCTTCAAATTTTATACCACCGATTGAAGGGATTTGAAGTCCTTTTTTTAATCTGAGAATTATCCATCCTTCTATTATTTCGGCAAGATTTCTTCTGCATTCTTCCAGGTTTTTGCCGGTTGCCCAGACCCCTTTTAGTCCTGGAACCTCCCCGTAATAGGGTTCATCATCTTCAATTATCTCATATTTTGCTTTTTCAAGCGCCGCATTTATGTATTCAAGTATCATGCCGCATCTCTTTGCATATTTTATCATTTATCAATGCTCTTAATATAGCTTTTGTATTATCTCGATATATTTTAAGAGTATTGTATTTAATTTTAAATATTAAATCTCCAGAGCCGATATGTTCCCGAGCAAACACTTCACATCAAAAACCGCGCGGCAAGAGCAACTCATGTCAGGGGGAATCCGCATTATGAACGAGAACGGCAGTGAGGTATACGTTTGAAAGACTCGACCCTATCGTTCCTGATAACTGAGGCAAAATGCAAGGCCCGCCGCAATGAGCGCAAAGACCGCAAAGATGCTGCGGCGCTTTGCCTTTTGCCGCATGGTATTGAAATAATATCCTTCAACGACTGGAACACGGATGACACGGATTGGACGGATATTCACGGATACGGAATCTGTGCGCATCCGCCGTGCAGTCAGTGTTCCTCCGGAGGCGCTGAAAATTTATTACTCTTAAAATATTAAACTCCCGGCGCCGATATGTCCCGAAGCAGCCTACATGAATCAAAACCTGAGTAAGAACTTATTTCGACAGGATAACAGGATTGACTGGATTCAAACCGCTGCTTTCATGAAATCCCCATGTGGCGCGTCCCCAGGTCCTCATAGCCGCCCCGTCCGCTGAATTGTTACGCACCAGAATCATTCGATTCGCGCCGATGCCTCAGCAAAAAAGAGCTTCAGGAATTTGAAACCGCAGATGAACGCGGATTTTTTCGAATCTTTTTAACGCGCCGAAGTGTAAAAAGAAGCCTCTGATTTGCGTTATTTGCGAACTTCGCGGTGTAGGCGCCAGTTTTTGAGAGATGGTAATAAGAAGGATTCAATTTATAGCAACTTTTCAGGTTGACATATTTTAATTATAGTGTTTATATCGTCAAAATGCGCATCATACGTCACAATGCAATCACATTTTTCTATAAAGGCTAAAATCGCATGGGGTATATCTGAAGTATCTTTTAATTTGATGTCACTGGAATATCGAATCCTTTGCTCTCTATTAAGAAGGGGAATTATCTCAACTTTTGTTTTGAGTATTTCTTCAAGTGCTCTTTTACCGATGTTTCTTGAAATATCCGGTGAAAAATTTTCTATGGCAAAAATGAACAATTCGTGAAGCGAATAAAAAGAGACTACCCCTGTGATATCCCGTGAATCTATTTTATCAAACAAAGCCGCTACATCTTTGTATCTCTCAGGCTCTAACTTCCTGCCAAAACAGTATACTACAAGTGTTGAAGTTTCCAGATATGCCCGCACTCGATCACGCCTTTATTTTCTCTGGATGCTGGACGAAATCAACTAAAGTTTTTGATAAGGCTAATGCTATTGCAGATATTCCCTGCTCCTCCAATAATAGCATGCTTTTCTCTTTCGCCTTCTCCGAGAGTTTTATCAAATCCTTATTCTTTAAATGTACCGCTGCAATCTCATGAAGATTTGATATTTCCTTATCATGTCGCTTAGTTCTCATATTTATATAGTTGATTTATTTGTTTATATAGATAACCTCAGAAAGCAATTAAGATACAGCATTATTCTGTTCGTGGTTTTAGGGTATAGAAGCCGTCGTCTTTGATGGCGAATTTTTTGATTTATTTTTCGTTAGGGTTTGTGTTCACTTGACTTCTGAAGCAAAATACATGGCTCACCGCAATGAGCGCAAAGACCGCAAAGATAATCACTGCGGCGCTTTGCCTTTTGCCACATGGTATTGAAATAATATCCTTCAACGACTGGAACACGGATGACACGGATTGGACGGATATTCACGGATACGGAATCTGTGCGCATCCGCCGTGCAATCCGTACTCCGGCGGGCGCTGAAAATTTATTACTCTTAAAATATTAAACTCCCGGCGCCGATATGTCCCGAAGCAGCCTACATGAATCAAAACATGAGTAAGAACTTATTTCGACAGGATAATAGGATTGATTGGATTCCAACCGCAGCTTTCATGAAATTTCCATGTGGCGCGTCCCCAGGTCCTCATAGCCGCCCGTCCGCTACATTGTTACGCGCCGGAAGTCAACCGATTCGCGCCGATTTTTCAGCGAAAATAAAGGGCCCTGTGCAATTTGAAACCGCAGATGAACGTGGATATACGCGGATTTTTTTTGAATCTTTTTAGCACGCCGAAGTGTAAAAAGAAGCCTCTGCTTTGCGTTCTTCGCGTACTTTGCGGTGTAATGCGCTCGATATTTATCACTATTTAAATATTAATTCTCCGGCGCCGATATGTTACCGAAGCGGCCACTTCACACTGAAAACCGCCAGCATGAACAACGAACTCGGCACGAACTCTTGTTTCAGGATAGGTATCGCACTCGAAACCATTAAGATCAAAGAATTTTATTTAAGTCAGCAAATGAAGAACGAGAGTAAACTGACATGGAAAGACGTTGTAAAGGAAGCTCTTTTAGAAATCGGCAGCTCAGGCCATCTTGACGATATTTACTCAAAAATAAAGGGCCACCCGAAAACCGAAACAAATCCAACATGGAGAGATACAGTAAGACGCACTTTACAGCAGTACAGCATTTTCTATCAGGAAGAAAAAGGCAGCGGTATATGGTATCTCTGGGAAGAAAAGCCTCTTCTGGAGTTCGACCCGAAAAAGAACCCGAATTGGGGGCATGAGGATGTTCAGGGGATGCCGCTTGAGCTTGGAAAAATATATGGTTATGAGACCTCAGCAGCAATCAATGATGTAAAGAAGAAGTTCATGAACATGCCCATTGAAGAAGTCGCCACCATAAAAGAATTCCAGAGAGATGTATTTCATCCAAAAGTTGTGGAGATTGTAAGCCATATAGACGTTTTGTGGTTTGGCGGCGATACCGATATGCCTGTGCCTGAGTTTGCTTTTGAAGTTGAGCATACGACCGATGTGACAAAAGGACTGGGGAGGCTTCTTGACCTTCACAGGTCAGGTCAGAGAACAAGACTTTTTGTAATCCTTCCCATTGATAAAATGGGCAAGTTTGATAAAGATATAGCGCTCATGTAGCTGGTGAAAGGGGATGCCGAGGATAGCAGAGAAGGATTCAAAATTCAGGAAATATATCGCTGCATGATTGGTCGGAAAGCTTTTAAATCATTCAATCAGAATTATAGCCATGAAAGATGCTTTAGAATATTTCAGGGCAAACCTTGCAGAAATGATCTCTAAATATGAAGGGGAATATGTGGCGATCATTGAAGACAAAATTATTGCTCACGGCAAGGACGTAAAAAAGGTCTATCAGGAAGCCAAAGCTAAATTTCCTAAGAACATCGTTTTCCTGGGTCAGGTTCCAAGAAAGGAGGCTTTGATCCTTTGAAAAAATGCTTCAAGTTCGCAAGGGAAAATTCTTCCAGCCTTGGATTTGTTTATAGACCGATTGCGAAGGTGGGGCTAAAAGACGCCAATGGCGACATGTTTGAACTCAGTATGCTGGTAGATTCAGGTGCAGATATATCAATCCTTTCGAAAAGGATTGGCGATATAATGGGAGTGGATGTAGAGCAGGGGGAAGCTAAGGTATTCAGGGGAATTGCGGGAGAAATGATGGCTTATGTTCATAAAATACCTTTATTCATAAATGGAAAGGAAATTGAAACAAGAGTTGCTTTTGCTCTGTCAGAAGTACCCAACTTGCTGGGAAGGCTCGATATTTTTAGGAATTTTGAGATAAGTTTCAGGAAAGAAGAGGATTTCTGCTTCAGCGACTGATTTCTTATATCGATGAGAGAGAATCACAATGAAAATTCTCAAAAACAGGACTTGTGCGGTATGTGGGCATAAATTCGATGTAAAACTTGAACAGGGCAATGTAATCCCCATCCAGTACTTCTATTCAAAAAAACTGGGAAAAGCTCTGACAGATAAAGAAACGGAATACTGGGAATGTGAGAATTGCAGCGGATACATGAAGGAGAGGATGATAGAGTGGATGAATAAAAACTGGGGTATTCGCTGTCCTGATTTTGAAGAGAGTTGTCCGCTTTGCAGGGCATGGAAATATTTTGATTATCTTTTTGAAGTAGATTCTTGACTTCGCCACCTACGGCTAAGTAAAACGTATTTTTATTACCTTATATAATTTGCCAGATGGCTATTTACCAGCGTAATTTCAGACTATCGTCATCATATTTTTTGATAAAATCGCCTAAAATGCTGATCACTTCATTCGAAATATTTGACAGTATTGTAAATTTGAAGGCATTTGGAGGATATGCGACGGTAAGTGTCAAATTGTTAAGGAATTTCCTGAGTAACCTTATGTCTCTAACTAATGGTTTCTTGGCTAAATAAAGTGTCAAATTGACAAGAAAATTCGTGAGGAACGTAAGCAGTAGATATCCTTTAACTGCAAGATCACTCCAATGTCGTATCGGTCTCAATTCCAACCCATCTTTCAAACCCCGAATGAACTTTTCAGCCTTATCCCGATCCTTGTACAAAGAAAGAATTTTTTCAGGTTCATCATTGACTGAACTTTCAAGAGCAAAAAATCCCTCCAATCCATTGATATAAGGAT
>VEPM01000050.1 GCA_012026795.1 Candidatus Methanoperedens sp. | reverse complement strand
GACATCGAGTACCCTATACCAGTACATGATCCGGGCTAACGATACATATAATAACTGGGGTCAGAATTCTTCGGTACTGGATGTTTATACGGCAACTCCCGATACTACACCGCCTGCTTCGGTATATGATTCAGTCATGGTAACAGGTAATTTCTATATCAATAATACCTGGACCAATCCGGCTGACATTGACCTGCATCATATCTGGTTCAGGTACAGCAATGGCACTACATTACAGAATGTCACCAGGCCCACTAATTACCTGAATCTCACCTCATCAGTGCGCTATACCCAGAATATCAGCGCCCAGACAGTTGATACCCTGGGTAATATAAACCAGACACTGGTATGGTTCAATATAACCATACCCAATAATCCGCCAGTCCAGCTTCCGATCGGAAGCAAAACAATAACTGAGAACCAGGTTCTCCAGTTCACGGTCATATCCACTGATGCAGATTCAGATGTTATAGAGTATGGTACAAATGCAACAAAGGGAACTTTTAATACAAGTACAGGCCAGTTCTCATGGACGCCAACATTCGGGGATGCGGGAGTTTATACCTGGTACTTCAATTCCAGCGACATTTATGGGGGCACTGATAATGAAACTGTAACAGTAACCGTGAATGCAGATCCTCTGGGCAACTGTCTGTCATGTCATGATTCCATCCAGAATGGCTATCCTGCTATAATACAACAATCATTCGGCATGCATTTGAATACGGATACAGTCCAGGGCCATGGACTCCTGAATAATAGTGATTGTATGACATGTCATTATGGCATTGCCAGTATGTTCCAGCCAGGATTTACTATAGGTACGAGGACATGTACGGATTGTCATACACAGGGTAACTTCTCTGCACCGATCATCAAGAACCATAGACCCGGCGGAGTAAATATAACCACAAATGCGTCATGTTCAATGTGTCACATCAATAGTATCAATGCATATAACTATAGTTCCAATGCAAGCGTGAACCATTATGGTACAATCTCGTCACTTCTTAAACCAACAGTAAACCAGACCGTGGAACCAGTGTTTGGGTTCATGGCTTCGCAGGAGACTTTTGAGCATAACAGTGAATGCAGCAGTTGTCATAATCCTTCCAGTTCAAGCTATGGCAATGCGACCCTGGTAACTTTGGGGCATACTGCAACAGCAACATGCGACCAGTGCCATTTGAATGCAAATGCCAGTAATCTTCATGATGGTTCGTTAATCAAACCTGTCACATCTGATTGCAAGCAGTGCCATACAATATATGCAGATATTTATAAGGCTCCGAACCTGACTGGAACCGATCACAACCGTGAAATTTATGATTGCAGTTATACCTGTCACATTCCGTACGATTATCCTCCGAAGGGAAAACTTGATCCGTCGGACCATAACGTTGACTTTACATTCTCACCTGGTAATCCGCCGACAACTGACCCTGTCAGCCTGAATGGCTCATCATCTCTGACAGTATTTAAAGGCGAAACAGTCGCAGTATCATCAAGGATCAGGGATAATCCATATACTGCAAGCCGTGTGCGAGGAGCTGAGTATTATATGGATTCAGATCCAGGAAAGGGAAAAGGCACTTCCATGAATGCAAATGATGGATATTTTGATGCATCTGATGGCGCATGGGAAAATATTAGCGCAAATATGGATACATACAACCTGAGCCCTGGCACACATACAGTTTATGTGCGGGGTATGGATATCGGGAAGCAATGGAGTACATCTGTTTCGGCAACGCTAATAATCCTGGATTCAAGAGGATTTGTAAATGGTACTGTAAAGAACAGCAGCGGTTACGGGATTGCGGGAGCAACGGTAATAACAAATACCGGGGCATTTGCAAAAACCGATAGTAATGGCTTTTATTCACTGGACTTAACTATCGGAACTTATAACCTGACAGCCACTAAGGAACCTGAATTCTATGCCAATAACACCTTTTCATCGGTAACAATAACAAGATCCGCACAAGAAACCCGTGAGGCAATTCTGGCAATTAAACCAACAGGTACGATAAATGGAATAGTAACAAATTAAGGCCAGACAGGCTAAAAAGATCATTAAATATCATAATACCAATTATTTTCGTGCAAAAACAAAACGAAATATATATATATTTCCTCAGGTATTGTAAAAAAAGGGAAAAAACGAATATAATCCGGCTGTAAAATGCCTTTATAATTAAAAACAATAAAAACTAAAAATGTTGGATAGGATAGGTATGGCGAAAAACAGTAAATACGTTAGTCTGCAAAGCAAAAATGCTTTTATCTTTGAAAAAAATGAAAAAAAACAAAAAAGATATGTTGATTCTATTTTAATATCATTAATATGTTTATTATTAATAGTTGTTCCATCTTTTGCTGCCCCGGCAACACCGAATGACAATTGGAAGATAGTTTTTGATTCCGGGATGGACATACCTTTTAATTATTCTACGTCCTTTACTCCGAAGGTGTGGGTTTACAACCAGGGAGGAAATCCTGTTTCAACTGCAACGGTCTCCTATACTTATTTTAATGTAAATGACAATTCCCAGATTTCAACAGGTACGGCAACCAATAACGGAGGTGGCTCTTATTCTGGCCCTGCAATAAATATGCCAAATTACGCGGGCAAGTATATCAATGTATTATTTTCAGTTACAGCAGGCTCGAATATACTGCGGGAACAGCATGTATTTTTTGCGGGACAATCAAACGCTGCACATGGAGCCCTATGGAAAATCGAAGTTTTCAATACATCAACAGGTCCTTCCTGGGATGGAACCAACCAGCAAAAAATATATATGAAGCTATATTCCGATGCAGGTACCCCTTATCGTAATAATCTTAATACTCCCACAATTGCTGTATGGAATTCAACCGGTGCTTCTGTTATATCAGCTACAGCCATGACCTATGAAGAGGACGGGGTGTACTCATATACTATACCTGGATATGCGAATGGAGATTACTATTTCGAAATCTATAACCGGTGGGCAAGCCGCCAGGTTACAGGCAGCAGCTCAAGATATACAGCCACTTATGCAGGCCTTTACCTGGAAGCTAATAATACACAGAGTGATGAATCTTTACCGCAAATAGATAGCGTAAATAGAAAACCCTATTTCCCTGTTGATGATGACTATGTTAATGTCACAGCACATGCTTTGGATAACTTCAACATTACTTCAGCTACTCTTTATTATACAATCAATAACCAGACAGTGCAAACCAGGCCTATGGTTAAACAGACAGGTCTTGAATACAATGCTATGTTAAACCCCTATCTTTTAGAGGATAACGTCAGGTACAGGGTGGAAGTAAATGACGGAACAAACACTGTATCCTCTCCATGGTACATGTATAATGTCCAGGATCACAGAGGCTCTGCAAACATGTCCCATTCCTTCATGAGCCATCCAGCCTACTGGTTCGGCTATTCAAGACAGGCAAACCTGGCTGTGGCTGACAGGGGCGGGGATACAAATTATGATGGGGTATATAGTACTACCGAGAAAGACGGTGTAGCATATCTTGCTGTTACACAAAGTTATCCCTATTTCAAAGATATGACCAGGATAAAAGTCCAGTCCTTAATCATGGATGAAACCGGAAAGCCTATCCAGCATCTCACGAATGTCAAAGCCTGGCTCTCTAATAATAAGACCCAGCCACCCGGTACGCATAACCGGGAAAAAACAATGACCGAAGTGGCAGGGGAAAGCGGTGTCTATAATGTAACCTGGGAAGGTTCACCTGATGTTCCTGGGACGGCCTATATCTGGAATGATGACGCAAAAGCTATCTGGGGCCAATACATCAGCGGTGAAGTTTACAGCGTTTACATTGATATAAATGGTGACGGTCAGCCCGAGGAGAATATCACATGGCTTGCATATAACATTGGGGATACTTACTGGGGCTCGTCTGAGAATGGAAGGAATTTTAATGACCATGCGAATCTTGAGCAAAGTTCCAGTTGCTCCCGCTCCCGTTGCCACAATGCTATGTCAGGCACAAGAAGAGTTGACGGAGAGCCGAATTGTGCCGATTGTCACGGTGTTTACAAGAATGCAGATAACGGTGTCTGGCCAGTAGAGAAAGGCAGCGGCGTTACAGAGGATAGCATCCTGTACGGGAACAGCACCGGTCATCCAAGACAGGATAACAACAACGTCACAACCTGCGGAGATGAGACATGCCATAATGTTGCATGGGGTACGAGTCCATCCGGAACTTTGCCAGTCGAAATTCCCGGATATCCAGCCGGAACGAGACTGAACGGCACCTTCAACGCAAAATATCCAAACCCTATCCAGTGCGCAGAACACCATGATTACAAAGGAAGTAAAATACCTGTTGAGGAAGGTCACAACAAGATGGTGGCATGTAAATACTGCCATGGAGGAAGCCACAGTAACAATAAGCTCCTGAGCTACAATGTATCGATAAATGGAACAAATACATCGAATGTCAACAGGGGCACACCCGGTTACGTGGGCACAGGAGGAATCAATGGCAGTGGTAACTATGCAGGGAATTGTTATACTGGGTGCCATAAAGTCCAGGTTGAACATTCGCTCACTGGAAAACCAGGAGGGGCGGCGGAAAATAAATTTGTCCCATGTGATGAATGCCATAAAGATTTCAATAATGCACCTATGCACCAGGAAAGCCTTTTCCCTTACGACAATAGGAGTACATGCGGGGCATGTCACCAGGACCAGGGTACCATTAGTGCGTACAATACAACAAATGGACTGACACTGAACCCGCCGAGGATACCGAACCCCCAGACTCATGCCCAGCAGACAGGTTTCAGGTGGAATAATACCGGTTTGAGACCATACTGGGTAGAGAATGAAAATTCATGCAGGTATTGTCACGGCAGATCCTATAATGAAGCATACGGCCTGGGCAGAATTAGAAGTTTCATGGGAAATAATGAAATTAACGGAACCATTAATTCCACAAGCTACTGGTGCAGTGCATGCCATGTAAATACCAGCACGCAAAATTATACGAACATGGTGAATATTTTCAATTATTCTTTTGGAGTAGTGCCTCCTGAAATAACAAACTCTACATGGGCATCGAACAGGGCAGGATATGTTGATCATCAGGCAGATGGGTCAATAGGTGTAAATCGGACATTAAATGCCACATATAATGATTCCAGATGTTTCGAATGCCATGGAGGGTCTCTTTCAATAGATGTTAAGATGGACAGGCTACAGCACCAGGTTTCGGCTTCGGGAACAACAGAAGACACTACGCCCCCTGCAAGTGTTACTGCTCTTGGTGAAACAGCAACCGCTGAAACAAGCATCACCTGGTCATGGACAAACCCGTCCGATTCCGACTTCGATCATGTTGAAGTGTATCTTGACAGTGTTTTCAAGACCAACGTAACATCGGGAACATACACTGCTACCGGGTTGAATGCAAGCACCACTTACACAATTGGCACAAAGACCGTAGATACAGTTGGAAATGTGAATGCAAGCATGGTCACTGATCCAGCAACCACGGCATCAGATGCTACCCCTCCTTCAAGCGTGACTGGTCTTGGTGAAACTGCAACCGGCGAAACAAGCATCACCTGGTCATGGACAAACCCCTCAGATCCCGACTTTGATCATGTTGAAGTGTATATTGACAGTGTTTTCAAGACTAATATGACCTCGGGAACATATACTGCTTCGGGATTGAATGCAAGCACCACTTACACAATTGGTATAAAGACAGTGGATACAACAGGTAACGTGAACAGCACTACAGTCACTGATTCTGCAATAACCTCCGCCGATGCAACACCTCCAGCAAGTGTTACCGCTCTTGGCGAAACAGCAACCGGTGAAACAAGCATAACCTGGTCATGGACAAATCCGTCAGATTCGGACTTTGATCATGTTGAAGTGTATCTTGACAGTGTTTTCAAGACCAATGTAACATCAGGAACATACACGGCTACGGGATTGAATGCAAGCACAACGTATACCATAGGAACAAAGACTGTAGATACAACAGGTAACGTGAATGCCACTACAGTCAGTGATTCTGCCAATACCACTGCCAGTGGGGATACTACGCCTCCCACAAGCGTTATAAACCTGGCGAATGTGAGCTATGCACAGAATTATATCAACTGGACATGGACTGACCCGCAAGACCAGGATTTTGACAGGGTTATGGTTTATCTGAATGGAGCATTCCAGAACAATGTCACAAAAGGAGTACAGTATTACAATGCCAGTGTATCTCCGGGAACATACACGATCGGTACAAGAACGGTGGATGCCACCGGTAATGTAAATACCACTATGGTAACGCATACGGCAACCACTATACTTCCATCGGTGAGGTACATTAATGGTTCAGTAATAGACAGCGTGACTAAAACGGCCATCCCGGGTGTAACAGTGTCCATTAACACCAGCCTTCCGACAATGACAAATGAGACAGGGTTCTATTCGTTCACTGTCACTGAAGGTACGTTTGACCTTTCAGCAAAGCTTGATCCGACGTATAATGCCAACAGTTCGATAATTGTCTCGACAATAGGCAGCGCTGTTGTAATACAGGATATTGAACTCGTTAAGAAGCCAACGGGAACTATATCAGGGATTGTTTCAAACGGGTGACGACGAAGGCAGGGTCAGATGACCCTGCATGAATATATAACAGATATAAAATTAAAGACCATTTCTTTTTTAGAATGAAAATTATATTATTATATCCCCAGTTAAATGGAAGTATTCCTGTATTTTTAATCTGCTTGCAATTTTTTGTGACTTCTTTGAATCGATTATTTCAAGTATTTGCTGAACAATTAACCACTTTAGATTGGATAAATCCGGTATTAAAGGTATTTGCATAGTTTATTTTCACAAAAATACCTTTAAATGCTTGAATGATACTAAGAACTAAAAAACCATGCAAAAGTATTTTATACATCTCTTTCGATTGTAGGCAATATGAAGGCCTATGAGTTTGATTTCCCCGATGATCGGTATTACATGAAAAACCACATATGGCTAAAGCCTGAAAATGGCGAAATCCTTATAGGAATAACCGAACTTGGCCAATCGTTATCTAAAGGGATCGTACACATTGATCTTCCTGAAATAGGAGAATCAATCAAAAAAGGGGACATGCTTGTTGCGTACGAAACAATAAAAGCGGTATCCCAGATATCAGTCCCGTTTGATACGAAAGTCACTTCAGTAAATGAAAAACTCTGGGATGACCCGAATGCTATCAATAGTGACCCTTACAATGAGTGGATCGTGAAAGTAAAAGGGAAATTTGATGATAAACATGTAATGAAAGTGGAAGAAGCAACAGGATATTATGCCAGTTTGATCGCCAAAGAACGCGAGCGATATGCGGATAATTAACTATATATATAAAAATGTAATAACCTAACAAAAGAGGAAAAATAATGGTTGAAATAGAGGGACATAAACTTCCGGAAGAATTGTATTATACTAAAGATCACACATGGGCCAGAATTGAAGACAATGGTACTGTTACAGTTGGTCTTGATGCCTATGGAGCAAAAGCAGCGGGAAATATCGAATTTATTGACCTTCCTCTTGAGGACGATGAATTCGAGGCAGGAGAAGCATTCGGGTCGCTTGAATCAGCAAAATGGGTGGGCGGCTTATTGATGCCTGTTTCCGGTACGATAACAGAAGTCAATGAAAATATCGAAGATGATCTTGATCTCTTAAAAGGAGACCCGTATGGAGAAGGCTGGTTGATCAGATTAAAGCCCAGCAACCTGAAGGACGACCTGAAAAGTCTTGTTCATGGACTTGATGTAGGGCCCTGGCTTAAGAAAGAGATCGAGAACCGGAAGAAAAAATAGATTTCAGCATAGCAACCCAGATAATTAATATTATAAACGCAACTCTAAGAAAGATTGTCATCGGGCCTTGGTCTTCTGTGATTATGCCTGTAAAGACAGGTGTAGCAAGAAGCTGATCTTTGTGGAGCTTACAATTATTTTGGGATTTGATATATTCCGAGAAACGTCATATATTGCTGAAACTGTCCATTCGAACCTGTATCAAGTGATTTCGGGGCAATTCTCAGATTCATATCCTGTTTATCGGTTTTTTGTATTTTGTTTTCATTCATATGAATCTCCTTGGTTTATCGACTTAATCAGTCCAGAAAAAGATAGGTAAAAATCTTCCTGTTCTTTCCTTATTATGTTCCTGTTCTTCAGTCATTCTTTCAGTATTTTCTTTTATCAGTTCTGTGTTGTTTTGGGCCATGATCTCCTCGATTTTTATCTTTTTTCTTGGACGCTACTTGTTAATTATTAGTATAATCATTATTATTTATATACGTGTTTGGTAATAAAATGATTATTATAATGACAATGCTGCTGCATAAAAAGAATACGAAATCTAATTTATTCTATAACGATGCAACAATAAAGCTGCATGAATTGACAATTATCCTGACAAGAAGCTTGATAAATAAGGTATGTTAAGATAGATGACTTACCATCCTCTTGCCTGGAGAACTTCCTTATCAGATAAACCCCTTATATCGATACCTTTCATTACACCGCCAAGCCCCTTTGATATCCTTGCAAGCTCGGAAGCGTTGTCATAATTATTCACAGCTTCGACAATTGCAGAAGCCATCTTTTCAGGATTTTCTGCCTTAAAAATCCCTGAACCCACAAAAACACCATCTGCTCCAAGCCGCATCATTAGAGCCGCGTCTGCTGGCGTAGCTATTCCGCCAGCTGCGAAATTCACGACAGGAAGTCTCTGAAGCTTTGCAGTCTCTTTTACAAGCTCTATTGGCGCTTCTATTCTTCGAGCAACTGCTATTAATTCCTCTGAGTCTTTGCCTTTTAGCTCCCGCACTGTACCCATGATGGCACGCATATGCCTGACTGCTTCTTTCACATCGCCAGTTCCAGCTTCACCTTTTGTTCTTATCATCGCTGCACCTTCATTGATCCTTCGAAGTGCTTCTCCGAGGTCCCGGGCTCCGCAAACGAAAGGTATTGTGAATTTTGTTTTATCGATATGGTACATCTCATCTGCAGGTGTAAGAACTTCAGACTCATCTACCATGTCAACACCAAGCGCTTCAATTATCTCGGCCTCAACGAAATGCCCTATCCTTGCCTTTGCCATAACAGGTATGGTCACAGCATCAATGATTGATGCAATAACCTGCGGATCAGCCATCCTGGCAACTCCCCCGGATTTTCGTATGTCCGCAGGAACCTGGTGCAGCGCCATGACAGCCACAGCGCCGGCTTTTTCTGCAATAATTGCTTCTTCGGGTGTTGTGACATCCATAATGACGCCGCCTTTTTGCATAGATGCAAAACCGCGTTTTAAAAGTTCCGTGCCGTGTCTGAGATTTTCAAGTTGCATAACGTCTTAACTGCTTAATTATATAAGATATACTTTGCGCCATTTTTAAATGATCCGATCTAACTATTAACTTCCTATGAACTCTCTATGATCTGGAGATTATTAACTCTCTGTGATCTGGAGATACTTTCACCCTCCCATCAGGGTAGCCATTAAAAAGTTTTGGAATGCACTCTAAATAACGATTTTTTAACTCTGACAGGTCAATATGGTCATATATGTCTATTACATCCTTGTGCTGATCTCCTTTTAATTCCTGGATAAATTCCCTGGCTAACCCTGACCGTCTCAAATGCGTGTTAAACCAATGTCTGAAACAATGAGGGGTCAATTTTGTGTTAAGGTTACCCTCCGGATCATGCAAACCTAATGTACTTCCATGTCTGGCCACAATCTCATTAACCCTATTTCTACTGATTCTTTCACTGTTGTATGGGGAAACAAAGAGAGCTCTGGATTTAGTCTTTTTATCTCTCCATTCAAGGTATGTTCTCAATACAAGCATGGTCTCATCGTCAAAAAATACTAACCTGTTAGCCCTTTTAGCTTTGGGTCTTAGTATAATCTCTTTTTTCTCAAGATTGAGATCTTCCCGATCCATAGCTATGAGTTCGCCCCTTCTTACTCCGGTCTTTGCCAGGATTATAAGGATGGCCCTATCCAGGATCGGCATATCTAATGTTAAAAGTCGTCTCATGTCATCGATACTGATAATTTGCCGTGAGTTTTCTCCGTCATATTGGTCTTTGATCTGTGAAAGATAACGGCGTGTAAATTGAAGTACAGGGTTAATGTCGAGTTGTCGATTAAAAACCAGATAATCGTAATATGTTGAGATTGCCGAAAAATATGCTTTGATCGTGTTGGGATGAACTCCCCTTTTAATAATTTTCCCTTTCCTGTATTCCATTTCTTTAAGATAATCCAGGAACTTACAGAGGGCTGAAGTATCAACATTAATAGGATTCCCCACAAATTTAAGGAATGTTGCAATATTTGATTTGTAGGTTGCTATCGTCTGTTCTGTCAATCCTCTTGATCTGCAGTCTTCCAGGAAATCCTTAATGTTTTTATTCTTTTTTTCTTCCTTCCGATCAAGATTTTCATTATCCTGCCAGTCCACACTCACGACATCAAGGGAATTGAGAATCACATATAGCATCTCTATCTGTGTACCTGTAAACCCTTTTTTCAGTAGTTTTACTCTTTCATTTTTGGATTCTAGTATTGCCACGCCAATTACTCCCATAAATTGTACCCCGATGAGGTATAATTAGGTATAATAGGGTAATGAATCACTAAATACTTTGTGGTATTAGGGGGTAGGGTATAGTATGGCTAAAATCAAAACCAGTATTGCTCTTGATGAGGATTTGTTAAAATGGATGGATACACAAATTGAAAAAAGGCGGTTTGCAAATAGAACTCATGCTATCGAATTTGCCATTCAACAATTAATTGAGGATGAAAAGCCCCTTGCACGAACGGTCTATATTAAATCATCCCAGGAATCAGGCCTGGCGGTGGCTGAAAGCCCCGGTAAATATCAAAGAAAAAATGAGTGAATCTTTATGTTGAGAAATGTTTATTACTATAACAGATTATAATCTGTTATAGTGATTATCAATGACAACTTCAATTCAGATAAGTGAAGATCTACACAAAGAGCTTGTAAAAAGGAAGCTATTTGAAAAAGAGACCTATGAGGAAGTGATTTGGGACCTGGTAGAGGATTCCCGGGAACTCAGTAAAGAAACAAAAGAAGAAATAGCTCATGCCCGTGCCGAGATAGAAGCTGGCAATTTCCATACCTTAGTTGAGGTAAAGAAAGAGCTTGGAATATGACTTATGAAATTATTTTTTCAGATAAAGCTTTCAGACAGCTTAAGAAACTGGAAAAAAGCATCCAGGAAAGAATAATTGCCGTATTGGAACGAATCAGAGTAAGACCTGAAACTTATGTGACTAAACTTGTGGAAGATTCTGGTTATAAGTTGCGGGTAGGTGATTATAGGGTTATAATGGATATCAAAAACAGCAAGCTTAAAATATTAATTTTAAAAGTTGGTCACAGGAAAAATATATGATAAATAATTCCGATTCAGCATAGCCAAGAAAGATTACCGATGTGGATTATCCAGACCTTTTAACCCCCACACGACCGCCGTTCGCGGATATATCTATGCCGATCTTCTTTAAGTATTCCTTCGACTGCCCTTTCCCGTGAAGAAGGACTTCTATAAGGTCAGGAACTTCATCTATATCGGTACTGAGATTAAAAGAGTCAAAGATCTCTGTATGGAGACCTGAAGCGATATTGAGATGTTTAAGAAAACTTGCGCCGTAATAATCTACATGGAAACTTGCCGGGTCGCGGATAAATATTGCGTTCGTGCCTCCCATCCTGCCGGGTGCGACCACGATATCGGCCTTTGTGGATACAATGTCTATTATGTTCTTTGTTGAAACAAGAGGAATATCAGCCATAATTATAAGGACTGGCTCATTTATTTTATGTGATGACATCTTGCCAAGGTATTCATTCAGGGCTTCATTCAAACCCATTTTAGTCAGCACGGTATTGACACCTTTGACTTCGATCATTGATGTAGATAAAATATCGATCACGTCAAAGCATCCTGAACTCACAAGCGTTCCTGCCACGTCATTCAGCATTGCCATCGCAAGCTCCTCGCGCTCTTTTTCAGATAGCAATGAGCTTAACCTTGACTTTGCATTACTTTTCCTGAAGGGAATGACGGCTCTCATATTCCCTCAAAAGACATGGTATATCAATAAAAAGCTTTGGAAATGATAATGTCGAACCATCAAAATTATGTATTGTAAAAATATTTATATATGCTAAAGATAGGATACAAGCCATAAAAAGGCATTTTGTAGTATAAAGATTATCCATCACCATCAGAGCCGCCTGTGGAAAAGTGGAATATGGTGTACCTACCGAAACGTTTAACAACAACGTTACAATGAAGAATAATAGATGAACTATCTTGAGACTGAAGCATTTATAAAAAAGCATTATGTACGTTATGCAAAAAAATATCTTAAAAATATATCACATGAATGCACCATAAACGATATTCCGATAATAATTCGCTATCCGGGCGACATTTTAAAAGTGGTGAATATCGACCATGCAATCCATGAACATTTAATAGTAGTTTCATTAAACAAAAAAAATCGCCTTATTAAAGCATCCGTTATAGCAGTTGATGATTTAACTCATTCTATATGTGATATTTTGGCTGAAGCCCTCTTACGCAAGGCAGCTCGCATTATCACGGTTTACAACCACATCTATGGAGAACACAGTCTTACGGAAGCTCCAGAACCTTCTGAAGACGATATAATCCGATTGAATAAAACGTATAAAATGTGTTCTCGTAATGGAATATTGCTACTTGATAACATTATTCTCAACAGGTTCGGCAAATATTTCTCGGAAAGTGAGCATATGTGTTCGATGAGTGAATATCCCTCTTAATGTGGAAAAGAATCAATATTTCTCATGGCAAAACCTATTACCTCCCAGAACAATAAAAACCCGCGAGGCAAGACAATGAAAGAAATACTTGATATTCTTGAAAATGACCCAAAAATACAGCCAAAAGAAATAGCAATAATGACAGGGCTTACGGAAGCACAGGTTGCCTCAAAGATAAAGGAAATGGAAAAAAAGGGAATTATCAGGAAATACAAGACCGTAATTGATTGGGAAAAAGCGGGTGAAGAATATGTATATGCAATTATCGAGCTAAAGGTCGTTTTACGTTCAAGGACAGGGTATGATACTATTGCAGAGCGGATAGCCAAATTCCCTGAAGTTGTGTCAGTCCGTCTTATCTCAGGAGGACACGACCTGTCACTTACCGTGCGCGGGAAGTCCATGAAAGATGTTGCATTTTTCGTTGCTGAAAAAATAGCTACCCTTGAACAGGTGCAGGGAACTGTCACGCATTTTGTGTTGAGAACATACAAGCAGGATGGGGATATCCTGTTTGAGAAAGAGCGTTCTGAGAGACTGCCGGTGTCGCCGTAGTGATCTTATGTCTGATAAATTCATTACAGAAGCAGTAAGGAACATCCCTCCTTCGGGTATCAGGAAATTCTTTGATCTTGTGCTTGAGATGGAAGGAGTAATATCACTTGGTGTAGGTGAGCCTGATTTCGTCACGCCCTGGCATATCAGGGAGGCGTGCATATATTCTCTTGAGAAAGGATTCACATCCTATACTTCTAATCTTGGCCTTCTTGAATTAAGAGAATTGATCTCGAAAAGTTATAAGAAAGATTATAATGTAAATTACAACCCCATAAACCAGATCCTGGTTACAACAGGGGTTAGCGAGGCCGCAGACCTTGCTTTCAGGGCAATAATAAATCCGGGGGATGAAGTGATCGTCCCTGAACCGAGTTATGTTTCCTATAAACCAAGCGTTTCCCTTGCAGGAGGGATACCTGTTCCTGTACGGACGAACAGGGAAAATGAATTCAGGGTAACAGCAGAACAGATAGAAGAGAGCATAACAGAGAATACAAAAGCGCTTGTGCTGAGCTATCCGAATAACCCTACGGGTGCGGTTCTGAGGAGAAAGGACCTCGAAGAGATAGCTGTGCTGGCCAATGAATACGATCTTGCCGTTATTTCGGATGAAGTCTATTGCAAATTAACATATGATGGCTTACATACATGTTTTTCATCAATTCCGGGAATGAAAGAAAGAACGGTAATATTGAACGGCTTTTCCAAATCCCATGCAATGACAGGTTTGCGCCTCGGTTTTGCAACAGGTAGCAAAGAATTGATCGGCGCTATGACAAAAATACACCAGTATGCAATGCTTTGCGCGCCAATAACCGCTCAAATGGGCGCTGTCGAGGCCCTGAAGAACGGAAACGGCGAAATGGAAAAGATGATCAGGGAATATGACCGCAGACGCCGTCTCATCGTGGATGGATTAAATAAACTCGGTCTTGATTGTTTTGAGCCAAAAGGCGCGTTCTACGCGTTCCCCAGCATCAAAATCACAGGCATGACATCAGAGGAGTTCGCAGGCGGGCTCCTGAAAGAAGAGAAAGTTGCAGTAGTTCCCGGAAATGTATTCGGGGATTGCGGCGAGGGGCATCTGCGGTGTTCTTATGCAACATCCCGCGAGCAGCTTGTTGAGGCGTTGGGCAGGATAGAGTCATATCTGGATAAGATCAGTTGCAAAGTCCCTGCAAGATCATCCTGATAAAGTCTTATGTCCCCTACCTGAAATGGTAGTGGTTCACGGTATTATTCTTTTTCCAGGTACTTTGTAAGCCCATCTGCTGAAACTATTTATGTAAAATATCTCTTCATACCTGCTCTTTTCGATAAATTGTATATTTCCTTCCTCGACCTCACCAGATTCAAGTTTGAATCGTACATTGTCCCCAATAGTGTATTTCATATATTTCTCCTCTCAGTTTAATCAAACCAGGCAAATTTCCTGATCCGCAATAAGTAATAAATAACATGATCATATAAACTTTTTGGTTTTTACAGGATTTAGTGCTATCATGTTATTGCAATAATTTAAGCTCAACTTTGAAATGTGCCTATTTGAGTACAAAATCAACATTGTACCCCTTTATTTGTGCACAACTATGTTAGTACTACTTTATTCACACCACATTATTTATGGGTGCTACTTAATTTAGAGGAATGCAGCAAAATGGTAAAAAATTTTACCAGGTAGCTGAGGGTCTAAAGCAGGCGGGTTGGAGAGTGGGGATTTCATTTTTAATTGGTGGTTACCAATTCATAGTTTTGCCATTTAAACTTAACTGTTTGTTATGCTTGCAGTAGACCAGTGTAACGGTTACAATATGCGATAAAAACGATCT
>VEPM01000049.1 GCA_012026795.1 Candidatus Methanoperedens sp. | reverse complement strand
GAAGCATTTATTCCGAATATAGCAGAATAAAAAATGAACTCAATTTTTTAGGATGAACGGAATATGTTATGGGATAATTTGGGGGGTCTGAATAGTCACCTAATAACTACCATATGAAATGAGACCAAATATATCTATCTCACGATTTTTATTATCTCCAGGCTCCTGAATTTTCAGCATTTCAGGAGGAATTTGTCCTTTCCATCACCATATGAGAGCATGAAAAAGAGCGTGTGTAGCAGTCACCCCAAACCCGTACGATGTACGAGGCCTGTATAAGATACATCAACCCAATTAATTCTTATTTTTCAGCTTCGTGCTATTTGAAGTCGGCGCTAAAGGCTCTGTAAAGCTCTGTTATTGAAAGTAATATCTTTGATTTGAGATATACTAAGATTTACATGATAAGCTTGATCAGTGGGTTTCCGTAAGGCTATTTTCATGACTGTATAAATAAGAAATATTATTATATTAAAAAATTATCTAATTTAAAAATGCTTTGTTTAGCACCAAACCAATGGATTTATATCTTTCTACACCATCCAAAACGGCATATTCCAAAATTCAATAATTTTGAAATATGATTAAACATATTGCCGACAGTTTAATAAACATCGTTAATAACCCTGATTAATATGACCGATTATTCCAAAAACAACTTAATGAAATTCATCAATCATAAGCCCGGGGACATCGAAATATGCGATGTCACTTTGCGGGATGGCGAACAGACGCCCGGCGTAGCTTTTTCGACACAGGAAAAAATCGCGATCGCCGAGAAACTTGACAGTATTGGCGTCGATGTTATTGAGGCCGGATTCCCGGTAGTATCGGCAGCTGAAGAAGCAACAGTCCGTGAAATCGCACACCTTGGGCTTGATGCAAAGGTATGCTGTCTTGCACGCTCGGTTGCAAAAGACGTTGACACTGCACTGAAATGCGATGTGGATTTCATAAGCATTTTTATAGCAACATCCGATCTGCATCTAAAATACAAATACCATAAAACGTTTGAAGAGGCTACATCCTGCGCCCTTGATGTGCTGGATTATGCCAAAGATCATGGCCTTATCGTGCGTTTTGCAGCTGAAGATGCAACCCGTACGGATATCAGTGTCTTAAAGTCTATTTTCAAATCAGCGGAAGACCATGGTGCAGATTATGTGAGTATTGCCGATACGGTAGGAATATTGAATCCCAGTACTGCGTTCTATCTTGTCAGCGAGATAAAGAAAACCATAAAAACCAGGTTGTGTATACACTGCCATAACGACCTGGGTATGGCTGTTGCGAACACGCTGAGCGGTGCCGAAGCAGGAGCTTTCCAGTTGCATACTACAGTCAACGGGATCGGGGAACGCTGCGGCAATGCTGCTCTTGAAGAACTGCTGGTGGGCCTGCGCGTTCAATACGGTATTGAAAGATATGATGTAAGCAAATTGACGGAGCTTTCAAAGCTTGTCGAAGAATATGCAGAAATACCGATCCCAAAGACAAAAGCGATAGTGGGAGCAAATGCATTTGCCCATGAATCGGGGATTCACGTTGCTGCTGTTCTTGAGGAACCAATGACTTATGAGTTGTTCGCTCCTGAAATGGTAGGCGCCAAACGGGAAATAATTATCGGAAAACACACAGGTTCAAAAGCCCTGAAAGGTGTAGTGCAAAAAATGGGATATGATCTGACACATGAGCAGATGTCCACGCTTCTGGATAAGGTCAAGAAATGCAGCGAGGCCAAGAAAAAGGTCACATGCGGCAGGCTTTCTGAGTTTATTAAGGAGCTTGAATGAAATAGTTTGAAAACCCAAAAGATTCACCAGGAAAACTTCAGAGAAAGTTTATTTCCCTTTCTTCCTGATAATTGCCACATCTCCCAGCGTGGTTCCCCTGATGAACCCGCCGCCCCTCTGGTCCTTGGAAGATACTTTTTCGGTAAGTTTGATATTTAATGTTGTTTCAAGCTTTTTCCGGACTGTATCCTCGGGTATAAGCTCCTCACGTTCGATCTTCCTGATCAGGGTAGCTTTTTCCATCATCCTGGATGCAAGATCTTCAATGGTCAATCCCTGGGATTCCCTTGCTTTCTTGATGACCTGCGCATAATCCGGCAGGATCTCATCCTCGAGCCTATCAAAAGCATCCCTTTTCGGCCTGTGTGTAACTATTACCCTTTCTGTCGGGGCCATTTTTCTTGACACCGGCGTCCATTTATCCTGCGGTTTTCCATATTGGGAGCATTTGATGCATACGTCCAGTACAGTCCCTTCGACTGTCACACGAATAGGGTTTCCCTTTATATTAGTACCACAAATTTCACATTCCATCACATCATCTCGACGAAAACTCTATATACCGTCCACGCTTAAATATCATTCGATGTCAGAATCCCAGGATAATCCCCAGGAAAGCCCGGTCTCAATGGGTAACAATGATTTTTCACGCTATCTGATGGACAGGATAAAAATGCTTGAGGAAAGAAACAATCTCCTCAGGGAACAGGCCAATAAGGTAGAAATGGAAAAGCGTTTTACTGAAAGCCAGGTGCTTAATTACGAAAGAGAGATACGGCAGCTGAAAAGCGAGCTTGAACGAATAAAAACCCCTCCGCTTGTTGTGGGTACTGTTGTGGATGTTCTTGATGGCGGGAAAGTGATAATCAGGAGCAGTACAGGCCCGCAGTTCGTTGTCGGATCAACCCAGTTAATCAACAGCTCGGAACTTGTGCCCGGAACTTCTGTTTCTTTAAACTACCAGAGCCTTGCTGTTGTCGGTATCCTTCCGTCATCAAAGGACCCGTTCGTACACGGTATGGAAGTCATAGAGTCGCCTGACGTTTCATATTCGGATATCGGGGGTCTTGAGGAAGCGATCCGTGAACTTCGAGAGACTGTTGAACTGCCGCTTACAAAACCGGAGGTATTCGAACGTATCGGGATTGAGCCTCCCAAAGGCATATTGTTATACGGCGCACCCGGAACAGGAAAATCCTTGCTTGCAAAAGCCGTTGCAAACCAGACAAAAGCAACATTTATCAGGATAGTGGGCTCGGAACTTGTACAAAAATATATCGGTGAAGGAGCGCGGCTTGTAAGGGACCTTTTCAAAATGGCAAAAGAAAAATCACCCAGCATCATATTCATAGACGAGCTTGATTCCATAGGAGCAAAAAGGATTGATTCGGCTACATCCGGGGATCGTGAAGTCCAGCGCACATTGATGCAGCTGCTTTCGGAAATGGATGGATTTAATCCAAGGGGGAATGTCAGGATCATCGCCGCAACCAACAGGCCTGATATTCTTGATCTTGCTCTTCTTCGCCCGGGACGATTTGACAGGTTCATTTCTATCCCGATGCCAAGCAAGGATGCGCGAAAAATGATACTAAAGATTCATTCCAGGAAAATGAAGCTATCAGAAGAGGTTGATTTTGAGGAACTGTCCTCACTTACTGATGGCGCGAATGGTTCCGACCTGAAGGCGATCGCAATGGAAGCAGGGATGTTCGCGGTAAGGGAAGAGCGCTTTGGTGTTGGAATGGAAGACTTCCAAAAAGCAATCAGGAAGTTATTGATCGCTCCCTCAAAGCTGAATCTACATTCAGAAGGCATGTTTGCCTGAATGAAGAGATAGTAACCTATTTCTTGAAGGTTGTATATAAGGCAATGAATTTGCCGAGGAATTAATGGACACTATCGCGAATATGCTTGAAAAGATCCTTGATGATCTGCAGTCAGTCGGAGGTGTCGAACTTTGCGCGATTGTTTCAAAACAAGGGTTACTTATGGTTTCCAGGGAAGCAAGTGCGGGACTTGATAGTGAAGCATTCGCTGCTTTAACTGCTACTTTATATATGTCGGCTGAATCTACCACAATACGATTGAGTAAACAGAAACCAAAATCCATAATTGTTCAAACTAATGATAAACAGCTGATAACATATACAGCCGGCCCGGATGCTTTGATAGTTGCTCTTGTGGGGAACGAAGGTTATATTGGCCTGATCTTGAGTGAGATAAAAAAAGCCGCAGAAAAAGCTATGAATGTCATATAAAAATCTCGAAAACTTTAATATTGAATAAGCCAGATATTAACCGGGAGTATAAAATACGATGAACGCCAGGCTTACATTATTGAGCATAATAATTCTGCTTGCAGCCGGATGCATCACAAAGGAGGATAATATCAGAGACAATATGGAGAAGATTTCAATCTCAGCAGATGGATTTAAAGAGGGGGACACGATACCTGACGAATTTACGTGTAATGGCAAGGATATTTCACCTTCACTTTCCTGGAAGGGGATACCAGCCGGGACAAAAAGTATCGCATTGATAATGGACGACCCGGATGCTTCGGGAGGACCATTCGTGCACTGGGTGCTGTATAACATGCCTGCCGGGATTCAGAAGCTGCCAGAAGGCATGCCACGTAACCAGACACTTAGTGATGGAAGCATGCAGGGTATGACTGATTTTGGACAGCCTGGATACGGAGGTCCCTGTCCTCCGCCCGGAAAACCGCACAGGTATTATTTTAAGGTATATGCGCTGGATATTAACCTTGGCCTGCCGCCGGGCGCTTCAAAGGATCAGCTTGAGAGCGCCATGCAGGGCCACATACTGGCAAAAGGTGAACTGATGGGTAAATACCAGGGGTAATTGACAGGAAAATATATCACCTATAGCAGTAGATTAATAACATGGGATAAAAGGTGAGATCATGACCACACAGAATAATCTGGAAAAAGCTTTTGCTGGAGAATCACAGGCGAACAGGAAATATCTTGCTTTTGCTGATAAAGCCGAGCAGGAAGGCTATAAGCAGGTAGCGAAACTGTTTCGCGCAGCCGCTGATGCTGAGACCGTACATGCCAAGAACCATCTGAGAGTAATGGGCGGAGTTGGGAAAACAAAGGATAATCTTAAGAGTGCAATCTCCGGGGAAACAGCGGAATTCAAGCGCATGTACCCGGAATTCATCGAGCAGGCAAAAAATGAAAATGCATCGGATGCAGCAATACTCAGCTTCGATGTGGCAAACCAGGTAGAGAAGATCCATGCAGGTCTTTACCAGAAAGCTCTTGATAATCTTGGCAAGAACAGGGAAACTGAGTATCATGTGTGCCAGATATGTGGAAATACGGTAGAAGGAGAAGCGCCTGATAAATGCCCTATATGCAATGCTCCAAAATCAATGTTTAAAAAGGTGGATTGAGGCGATAATAATGGCAAAGAAACTTGCGATAATATACGGTACGGGCTTTGGCAACACCGGCTTGATGGCAAAAGCCATAGAAGAAGGAGCAAGGGAGTCAGGTCTTGATGTTTTGATCAAGAAGGTGGATGAAGCAACCGTGGCTGATGTTGAAAATGCAGATGCAATAGCAATAGGCTTAGCAACCTACAAGGGCGCAGGAATGCCATCGGTTATCAAATATGTAGAAAGCCTGGCAAAAGTTCCCCTTAAGAACAAAGTCGGAACAGCCTTCGGGTCATACGGGTGGAGTGGGGAAGGTCCAATTGCCATAACTAAAACACTTTCCAGCTATGGGATGGATGTAATTGAACCGCCTCTTCGGATAAAGCGCATCCCTGAAGAAGAGGGCCTTGAGGAATGCAGGAAGCTTGGCAAACAGATTGCGGATAAGATTGAAAAAAGAACTTCTGAAGAAATGTAAGGCCATGGGAATACCTCTGGTAGGTTTTGCTCCCGTTGAGAGATGGAAAAACCCGCCTGAGGAGCTTCCCAATATTTTATCGCCATGGATACCTGAAGAATTCTGGCCGCAATCCATTTATCCTGAAGCTAAAACGGTAATAGTGATCGGGCTGCCCGTATCATTACCCATAGTTGAGACTGCGCCCTCTATCTATTACCATGAACTTTATAAAACAGTGAATTCAATGCTTGATTCTAAAGCCTATGAAATCGCGAATTTCCTGAATGAAAAAGGATTCAGTTCTATATATCTCCCAAGGGACGGATATGGTGATATAAAAATTTTGATAGATAAACCGTTCGCGTTTTTTTCTCATAAACACGCTGCATACCTTGCAGGGTTGGGTTCTTTCGGTCATAATAATGTACTGCTTACCCCCGAATATGGGCCAAGGGTCAGGTTTACATCGATTTTCACCTCGGCTAAAATAAAACCTGATCCTGTAAAGATCAAGGACATATGCATCCACTGCCTGATATGTGCAAAAAGTTGCCCTGCTGGCGCAATCCCGACAAAAGGCGATTTCCCGCCACCTGTTGATAAGAGAGCATGTGCGATACGCAGCGCCGGACTGAGGGACGAATTCAGGTCTCCATGTGGGATTTGCATTAAAATTTGCCCTGTGGGAAAAGACAGGGAATTGTTCGGGAGGAAGAATATATCCATATATTCCAAAAATAAAAAATATGAGAAATATCACAGTGCCTGGGAGCATGTAAGGAAATACGGGAGTAAAGGATAATTTTAAAATAGATTTTGAAAATTTTAAATATAATTAAAACCTTTAATGTTTATAATGGGTAACATGCAATTGCAATTTAACAGGATAACAATAATGAAATCGTATTCAGTATTTTTAATTTTGATAATTTTATCTATAGTCAATCCCGCATCCGCACGCGTTGAATTAACTGATTTCTTTTCGGATTTCACAACAAGCGATGTTACTATTAATTCAGATGCGGATTTCAACGGAAAAGTAATTTTCGAACTTTTATACTCAGGTGAACTCGTTGAATCTCATGAAGTTCCGGTTAATGCCAGGGCAGGAGAGCCTTTGACCAAAGTCATAATATGGCAGGAAAAACCCAGGCATGATTTTTATACTGCCAGGGTCGCATTATTTGAAGGGGACAGGCTCGTCTCCAACAACTCATATCCTATCGCTTACGGAACTGTCACTCTGCCCTCTTTCCAGGTCGTGGATTTTTCACCATCAAACAGCGGAGTACAGTTATTGCTTCGTTCTTTTAATCCCACAGTGACGGATATTAAAATTGAATTGCTGGATAATAACGACATTGTTTACTCTAAAACCAGGGAGGATATATCAATTACAACCAGCACTGACCTGCAAATACTGTGGCCTTTCCTGCTCACTGATAACAAGAACTATATTGTCCGGGCAAAAATATTCACCCACAGGCTGTATGCGCCTCCTCTTGTCAATACATATATAGCCGGATTCACAGCCACAGACGATGTTGAGATACTGCCTGCCGATGTGCAGGTGGACGAATACGGCGCAAGCGTTACTATACAGGGAAAATCACAGGTCCCTTTTGATGGATCAATTGTTGTTTCTGCAAAGAACAGGACAACAGGAGAAACGCAGGTATACAGGCAGCAGCTTGAAGACATACTCACATCAGGGAAAGAATCAACTGCTGGCGTTGTATGGAAAGGAATCGCACCCGGGAATTATGATGTGATCCTGGAGGCGGTGAACCATAAAAACATTACGATAGACAAATATGAAACCGTACTCAAGATACCGGAGTATCCGACTGCGAATATAACTTCGCCTGCAAACAGCACACCCGGATTCGAAGGGATCGTTTTCCTGATCGTCCTGGTGGTAATAGTAATATCCCGGAAATTGAAAGTTTAAGAGGTGTTTAATGTTTGATCTCATCCTTAAGAACATCATACATCGAAAACTCAGGGCAGGGCTAACAGTTTTCGGTATTGCGCTCGGGATACTTGCAGTTATTGTTATGGGAGGGATGTCTGAGCATTTCAACATGACTTTTGATAAATCCATAAGTTTGACAGCAGATAAGATCCGCGTATTCCCGGAAATAGGATTCGGGGGCGGGGATCTTAACAATTCAAAAGCAAGGGAAGTAAAAAGGGTAACTGGTGTCGCCGATGCCTATGGGATTTTGCAGGCTGCGCTTGATCCTGAAAGCCTGGGTTTTTTTGGCGGTGATGTGGTGATTGGAGTACAACCTGAAAAACAACTCTCCTTATTAAAAGATACAAAACTTACGCAGGGCAGGTTCCTGGCTGTGGGTGATGGTTACAGGGCAGTACTTGGCAGCAGCGTTGCGCGCGAGTTTAACCTGAAAGCAGGAGATGAACTCCAGATAAAGAGCAAGCGCGTACAGCGCGCTTCATCAATAACCCATACGAGGAATTTTACAGTTGTTGGAATAATGGAATATACGGGTTCTTTCTTTGATAATGGCGTTATAATCCCGCTTGATATAGCACAAAAATTTTATGATCGCGGGGATACGGTGTCTTTTATTCTCGCTGTCCCTGATCAGGGCACGGATGCAGAAGATCTTTCTAAAAGGATAGAACTGAATGTGGAAAAAATAAAGACATTTTCTCCTGAGCAGTTGCGTAAGCAAATCGAGCAGTCACTTGTTATTTTCACTCTTATAACAATAAGTGCTGCCGTACTTGCAGCAATTATCGGGGGCTTAAGTGTTGTGAACACAATGCTGATGTCGGTTTCGGAAAGAACAAAGGAATTCGGGCTCATGAAAGCCTTGGGAGCCGAGACAAAGGATATTCTTTTTATGACAATGGGAGAAGCAGCTTTAATGGGAGTACTTGGCGGCATATGCGGAATACTTGCAGGCGGAGCCCTTGTATATTATTTGAATGATTATCTTGCTTCCCGTGGCACTGTTCTTTTTTCGATCACTCCGAGACTACTTTTTATCGCGATTGTTTTTTCAACTCTTCTCGGGGTACTATCAGGCCTGTACCCGGCTTACAGGGCAGCAAAGATGAGTCCGATGGAGGCGCTGCGGTATGAATGATCTCATAATTCGGAATATCACCCAGAGAAAATTCAGGACAGGTTTAACCGTGTTCGGGATAGCACTCGGGATATTTGCTGTCATGGTCATGGGCGGGATGTCGGAATATTTTAACCGCCATTCAGAAAACACATTGAAACTTGTGGATAAAATCCAGGTTGTTCCTGAAACAGGATATCTGGGAGGAAGCATAGATGAATCCACTGTAAGAAAAGTCAAGCGTGTTCCAGGTGTTTATGATGCATATGGCTTATTGTGGATGCCTTATGATGTTGAAGGGATAGGGTTGATTGGAGATTATGTCGTGGGAATCCCTGTCGATAAGCAAGAACCCACATTGAAAGATACAAAATTGAAAAGTGGGAGACTCCTCCTTCCGGGTGACACTTACAGGGCTGTACTGGGCAGCAATGTTGAACGGGAATTCAAAATAAAAGCAGGGGATGAACTTCCCATAAAATCAAAAAGATTCAGGGGCACTTCTTCCATAACCCATGAAAGAAATTTTACTGTTGTGGGAATACTGGAATATACAAGCTCGGATTATGACAATATTATTGCGATTCCACTTGAAACAGCACAAAAATTTTATGAGCTTGAAAATACGGTTTCTTATATATGGGTCATACCTGAGCCGTCGGCTGACGGGGAAGACCTTGCAAAAAGAATAGAACTGAGCGTTGAAAAAATCACGGCCTTATCGCCTCAAAAACTCAGGGAACAAGTAGAAAAAACACTTGTAGTTATCAATTTGATAACTCTGAGTTCGGCAATCCTTGCAGCTATCATTGGAGGTTTAAGCGTAATGAACACCATGTTGATGTCGGTTTCGGAAAGGATAAAAGATTTCGGTCTCATGAAAGCAATGGGCGCAGAGGTAAGGGATATTCTTTATCTTACCATGGGAGAATCTGCGCTTATGGGGATACTTGGCGGGATTATCGGGATAACCGGAGGTGGAATATTCATATATTATATGAATGAATACCTTTCTACCATGGGAATGGTGCTTTTTGCTATCACACCAAGGCTTATTATAATATCACTGCTTTTTGCAACTCTTCTCGGGACTTTTTCGGGCACTATTCCAGCGTATCGTGCAACGAAAATGAATCCCATGGAGGCCATGAAGTATGGATGAACCTATCCTGAGTGTCAGGAACCTATCAAAAACCTATATGCAGGGAAAAATCCCTGTGCATGCCCTGACTGATGTGAGTTTTGAGGTCATGAAAGGTGAGTTCCTGAGCATTATAGGGCCATCGGGAAGCGGTAAATCCACGTTCCTTTCAATGATAGGGCTTCTTGATAGACCAACAAAAGGCAGCGTGTTTATTGATGGGGTCGAGGTCACAAAAGCAACAGATAACGAAGCACCGAAAATCCGCCGCGAAAAGATCGGTTTTGTATTCCAGCATTTTAATCTCATACCCACGCTTTCAGCTTTTGAAAACGTTGATATTGCGATGCGGTTTGCAAGGGTTGCGAAAAGCAAGCGAAAAGAAAGAGCGACAGAGCTTCTCACCCGGATGGGGCTTCGTGACAGGATGAACCATAAGCCATCTGAATTATCAGGCGGGGAGCAGCAGCGGGTCGCGATCGCGCGGGCTATGGCGAACAATCCCGCGATCATACTTGCTGATGAGCCTACGGGGGAAGTGGATACAAAGACGAGGGATATGATCGTGGAACTCCTTCGCGGACTAAGTGAAAACGGGCAGACTATACTTGTTGTGACCCATGATACTGCGGTTTCAGCAAGGACCAGGAGAGTAATAAAAATGCGGGATGGGAGGATCGAAAGTGATACGATAAACGCCGCTGATGAAATTAAAACCTCCTGAATATTCATAACTATAGAAGCATAGTTATGTATCCCGGACAATCTATATCAATAAAACAATTCAAACAGTCTTTGCGGTGAATAAAATCAACCATGCCCGACCTCATAATCAAGAATGCAAGAATTTTCATAAACGATGCTATCCAGCCCGCTGAAATAGCCGTGGATAACGGAAAAATCTCAAAGATCGGAAAAATCGTTGGACAGCAGGATGTGAACGAGATCATAGATGCAAAAGGCGCGCTTATCCTGCCAGGGGCTATTGATGTCCACGTTCATTTTCGTGACCCTGGAATGACAAAGAAGGAGAACTGGTATACAGGTTCATGCGCAGCGGCAGCCGGGGGCGTTACGATGGTCATAGACCATCCCAACACGATTCCACCTACAATAGATCGCTCCTCGTTCAAGGAAAAGCTAAAAGAATCCAGGAAATCAATAATCGATTATGGTATCAATGCAGGGGTAACAGCAAATCTTACGAATTTTAAAGATCTCTGGGAACTTGGGGCAACTGCATTCGGTGAGATATTCATGGCAGAATCCACAGGATCGCTGAATGTTAATGATGGGACATTGAAAGAAGCGTTTGAGGCAATTGGAAATCTTGGCGCAGTTGCCTGTATTCATGCTGAGGACGAAGAGACAGGAAAGAATTTCGCACATCTGCTTAAAGGGAATCTTGCACCTGAGTCGTATTCCAAGTCCCGTCCCAATTTATCTGAAAAAATCGCGGTGGAAAAAGCGATAAAGCTTGCAATGGATGCAACAAAGCTGCATTTCTGCCATATCAGTGCACTTGAGAGCCTCAACGTGATAAGGGAAGCAAAAACTGAAAATAAAAATATAACCTGCGAAGTAACACCCCACCATCTTTTCCTATCCACAAGGGATTACAGGCGGCTGGGAACGCTGGGAAAAATGAACCCGCCACTTCGTGATTTTCCATCCCAGCAAAGTCTCTGGGCAGGATTGAATGACGGAACTATAGATATAGTAGCCTCAGACCATGCCCCGCATCTTGAATCCGAGAAAATGACCGATATATGGTCTGCTCCGGCGGGTGTTCCAGGTGTTGAAACAATGATGCCCCTGATGCTTATGGCAGTAAAGCGAAATTTTCTTACACTGAAACGGGTGATTGAAATAACAAGCCAGAACCCTGCAAGAATATTCAACCTGAAAAAAGGCGTAATTGCGCCTGGATATGATGCTGATATGATAATTGTGGGTGAAGAAAAAGAGATCCGTAAAGAAAAACTTCACAGCAAAGCAGGATGGACACCTTTTAATGGCATGAAAGGTTTGTTTCCAGGAATGACTATCTCACGCGGCGAAGTAGTTTTAGAAGACGGTGAAATAATTGCAAGGAGTGGCCGTGGTCGGTTCAATCCCGGGCAGGGATTGAATACAGGAGATGAGCCTGGAGATGAATGAAAAGGGTAATATATAGTGAACCATAATATTAAAAGGAATATAATTGCAATGCAGAAACAACTTTTCAGGAGGGGTTTAGAGGTATAAGACGATAGCCCTTGTTACGGATGATTTTCCTGTATATCATTCCATCATTGAGGAAGCCCGATCCCGTAAATTGAATATCCCTGTCCTGAATCCCAAAGAACGCATACCTCCGCACGTTGGTGTTATCATTACTACAGAGAGTGAATTTGAGTTTATTGATTTTGATCATGGCAGGATTATTATCGCTGATAACAGGCCACAGGCAACCCTTGATAAAGCGCTTTCCATGCTGTCAGGACAGGATTTCGAACATTTGGTTATAGGAATAGACCCTGGAAAATATCCGGGTGTTGCCATACTTGGAAATAACAAGACAATTTCTGTTCATCATGTCTCTGTGGGTGATGTCTGCCCGCTTATAAAGCGAACAATGCAGGAATTTGAGAATAAAAAAATCATTGTAAGGATAGGTCATGGTGCAAGACTGATACGTTCACAATTGATCAACGGGATACTTGATCTTGGAATTCAGGTAGAGATGGTAGATGAAACCGGAACAACACCGCATCTTGGAAAAGGAGTTCATGGACAGGTGATATCTGATATTATTGCAGCAATTAATATTGCATTGATCCCCGGAAAAATTATGGGAAAACAATTCATTGAGCCTTCGAATGGGGAAGTAAGGGTAATTCAGGAATCAAGCCGGGAATACAGTAACGGTCGTTCGACTATTCCGCGGCTTCTCGCAAGAGCCGTTGCAAAAGGGGAATTGACCCTTGATGAAGCTATGGAAAGACACAAGAACGATTAGCGTTTTGATACCCTGTTCCTTGTTGTCCTTGCTGAAATCCATGCGCCTATAACTGCAATTAATACTGCCACTATCACGCTTCCGAGTACAAACTGGCGACCATTATTGATTATAGGATATTTGTCCATTGCTTCCCGTATAACAAGTATGTATGTGCTTCCAGCCCATAAGATAATACCTGCAGCAAACACAAAGAACGGATGTGACCAGTGCCTTCCGATCTTTTCTTTAGACAGATGCAGGTCAAAAATTATGCCAATATTGATTATTACACCTGCAATTGCATACCACCATATGGAGGCATTGATGTAACCCATAAGCAGGACAAGATATCCCACAAGTATCGGCTCATTATAATATTCCCAGAGCATAATACCACCCTGCACAGTACCAATGAGTGATAGTATTATGGCTGCCAGGTACATAACAAAAGTAATATTTCCTCCATACAGGGATTTCATCATAGTTCCTTTGAAACTATCCACGACATCATCAAGACCTGTCCCCCGAAATAGCATATAAAGGCCAATGCTTGCAGTTATTGCCATTACTGCGATCTCAGGGCGGTCAAAATATAATGAAATCGCATAGATCAGGAAAACAAGGCCGATCGGAACGAAAAAAGTATGTGATATTTTTGGGTCGTTGAATGCTTTTCTGATTATATAATATGTGCTTTCCAGATTCTCATGCTGCTTTACGATTATTCTATGAACGGCATCAACTTTTACTCTGGATTGTATGATTGGCAATACAGATTCATCTTCTGCCCCATCAGAAACAAGTATAACTTTAAGTGGTTTTAGCTCAAGGAGAATTCTGTCAAGCTGCTCTGCGATTTTCCTGTCAGCCAGTATTCCGACTTTTTTATCCCCGGCTATTGAAATGATCTCTACATTCTCTTTCTGGGCAATGAGTTTATCATAAACATTAATGCCGCCAAAAATTGTGTTGATATCCGAATCTTCCGGGTCGCTGGAAGCAAGTTTGACCGCAGCATCGATATTTGCAGTGCGCCCGATTATCGGGCTTTCCACTTTTCCCTTTTCTCCAAGGTCGTTGTCCCTGTCAATACATATGATAAGCGTATGCATTGCACTCTGTTATCTTCATGTATATATAAATAACATTCGTATCAATTTTATAAATTGCAAATATCTTTATATCAAAATATCTTTTATTTGGGGAAAAGACTCCATAAATCAATAATTTTTATTGACAAATATATGATCCCGATACTTTTTATTGTTTTTGCGATTGATATCACCACCATGAACCTTTTAGTTTCATAATTTTCAACTCCTGCAACCATTGGGGCAAGGTCGCCAACAATCGGGATCCATGGGGAGATGATTAGCAGGAATGCACCGTATTTGCGAAAATATAATTGCATCATCAGTTCCTTTTTCCGGTCATGGAATGGTATGATCTTTCGGATTTTATATTTTCCTAATAAATATCCAATATATGCTCCTGCGATTGATCCTATTATCAAAATCAATAATACTATCTCAGGTTTTTTTCCAACATCCAGTAATCCGAAAACAACGGGTTCTGTCGGTATTGGTATTATGGATGAAATGAGGGCTATAAGAAGAAGTCCTGCCATCCCATAAGATATGAAAATTTCAAATAATACCATTTTTATTGCTTATTTTTTGAAGAATTATTTTTAGTTTTATTTTTGCTTTTACTTGATTTAACTTCCTTTACTTCAATTTTTGGCTCTTTTACCGATCCATTCTTCTTTTCTTCTTCAACCTTCTTCTGCCATTCAATAAAATTACAGTGTGGGCATCCGATTTCCCAGGGTCGTTTCCCTTTGTTCACTATTTTAATATGAAAGAGACCATGGTCATTGCATTTTTTTTCAGTGACTACGATCTGTCCGATTTTAGGCAATGGAAGAGTGAAATCACAATTCGGATACCCCGAACATCCGATAAATCTTGAACCTTTCTTTGATTTTCGGATGATAAGGTCAGAAGAACATTTCTGGCATGTACCAATAACCCTGTCTTCATATAATCCGTTCCTCAGGGATTCACTTATCAGGTCCTTGTTTTTGGTCATATCCTTGAATACTTCGCCCAGCATGTCCCTTGATTCCCTGACAACGAAATCTTCGGTAATTTTGCCTTCGGAAATCTCATCCATGTCTTTTTCAAGTTTGCTTGTCATGTCGGGTTTAGTGATGGTGCTTGCATATTTTTCAAGCGCTTCAACAACTGCAAAGGCAGTTTTTGTGGGCTGGATTGGATTTCCGTGAACATACGCCCTGGAATAGAGTTTGGATATTATTTCGTGGCGCGTGGATTTAGTTCCCAGGCCCAGGTCTTCCATTATCTTGATAAGATGACCCTGCCCGTATCTTGAAGGAGGCTGTGTCTCTTTTCCAATAAGATTTACTTCTTTTACTGTGAGGGATTGGCCTTCTGTTAACTCTGGCAGTATCCTGTCTTCTGGCAGATTATACGAATAATACCATCTCCAACCAGGTTCCATCAGTCTTGCCCCGTTCGCCCCAAAATCCTCACCACTGATATCAACTGTTACAGCCATTGTTTCCCAGAGTGTTTCGCCCGCAAATGTTGCGAAGAACCGCCGGACTACAAGCTCATATAATTTCCATTCATCATCTTTAAGCTGACTTCTCTTTACGGGTGTCGCGGGATGTATAGGCGGGTGGTCGGTAGTTTCTTTCTTGCCTCTTGTGGGCTGGAGTTTTCCGGATAATAGCTTCTGTGCATATTCTTTGAATTCTGTGTCCAGGAAAGATTCAATGATTCCTTTCGTGTCAAGTGTTTCAGGATAAACGGTATTATCAGTACGTGGATACGAGATGTAACCATTCACGTAAAGGAATTCTGCTATCCTCATGGCATTTGAAGGGGATATTCCGATAGAGCTTGCCGCTCTTAAGAATTCGGTGGTATTAAACGGAATTGGGGGTTTTTCGCTTCGTTTTCCAAGTGTGATACTGTTTACTGTTCCGGTTTTTCCAAGTTTTGCCCTTGTCGCTTCAGCTTCTGCCTGATCAAGGAATCGTCCCTTTTTGTGCTGTGCTTCAAATTCCCCGCCATTTTTAAGTGTAGCGTACAGTTCCCAGTAAGGGACAGGAATAAATGTTTCGCGTTCTTTTTCACGGTTCACGATGATTGCAAGGGTAGGTGACTGCACTCTCCCCACTGACAGGAATTTATCCCCAAGCCTTCCTGAACTCAATGAGACAAAGCGGGTAAGAACCGCACCCCATATGAGGTCTATGACCTGCCGTGACTCGCCGGCAGCAGCAAGATTAAAATCAATTTTTACCGGGGCAGAAAAAGCTTTTTTGATCTCTGCCGGAGTTATCGTGCTGTAGTGGACACGGTCCGCGGGAATATCCGGGTTTACTTTTTTTACTACATTCAATGCTTCTACGCCTATCAATTCACCTTCACGGTCATAGTCAGTGGCAATTGTCAGGTGTTGTGCAGTTTTTCCCAGTTTTCGAATCGCAGTTACAATGTTGGCCTGGGTTGGGTTTGTATGAACTTCTGCATGTATCAGGTTCTGTAGATCTGTTTTCTGCCAGTTATTGTATTCCTTCGGAAAATCCACTTCTACTATGTGCCCGGATAAGCCAATCACGGCGGTTTCGTTGAATTTATATGTATCAACACCATTCACTCTTTCTTTATCTGGCTTTTTATCGGATAGTATTGCTGCGATTCTTTTGGCAGTGTCATGCTTTTCTGTTATTATTAAATGCATCGTGTACCCTCGGAGGTGTCTGGATAAGAATGTAAGTTGTTTATATAGGTTTGGTTATAATTGAATATATATTTATTTATATATGGGTTATTCCGGGCTTAATAAGTTGTAATTTCATTTGCCAAGGGAAACTGTTATATACGGTTTAAAACATACAGGACGCTTCCTGCTTGTGAAAACAGGAATGTGTGTTGTAGGAAAAACAAATATGTTTTTCGGAT
>VEPM01000048.1 GCA_012026795.1 Candidatus Methanoperedens sp. | reverse complement strand
TTTTCAAGGAGAAGAGCTGTCCTATCTCTGGGAAAAGCCTGTTTTTGATGATAAGCATACTATAGCAAATGAATATGCTAATAAATGGGCTATTGATCCAAATTATATTAAGTCCAATTATCCACCAAAGTATTATAAGGAAAATCCAGATGGAAGTATCGATGTGGAGATGGTTTTATATTTCAAACCCCAGTCATATTTTTACCTCGGGATTATTATTTCCACGCTTACATTTGTTGGTTGTATTGGTTATTTGACCTGGGACTGGTGGAGGAACAAAAATGGATGAGGAATATTTAGATAAAAAAACCGGAATTTATCAAGAGTTTTTATCCTGGCCCACCTCTAACTACCCGTTTTTAATTGCACTTATGCTTCTTACAGTCACTGCTGTAACACTTGCTATTGGCCACGAGAAACTTGCTGAAAATCTTGCCATATATGCATATTATTTTATGGTCATAGGGATAGCAATTCGTTTTTTTGAACTTGCACTTCCTGAAGATCCCATGCAGAAGCTCAACCTTGCTATAAAACGCGTTTGTGTTGTTTTGGATTTCATACAATATCATGGATTGAAATTTATTAGAAATATTAACTTTATACTAACAAACCTGTATTCCATACTACAATTATATCTGCGCAGGGCTATATCCAAAACAAAGGCAAGTATTTCAGAGTTTAAAAGACAAAATACCCGGATAGACGCACAAATTCGGAAAAAAATAAGTGTTATCAAGCTGCAGTATTTAAAGTATTTGCATCTTATTAAAACTGAAAAAAATATTTCCCTGATATCGGATACTTCCTTGAATGTCGTGATTCTTCTTTCTGTATTTCTTATAATATCTTTAGTTTATGGCATTACAATCGACATGCAGTTTGTTGAAAGATACCTCGATAACCTTATTTTGATAATTATTGGCTGTTTTGCATTCTATATATTCTTGAGAGTTCGCTTTTATACAGGACGGCGTAAGTGAGGATTTTCTTACTTATAAGAGCGACATTAAGAACCTGAAAGCAAACAGCTCGAAGGTATTAATACATCAGGATCCTAATAATTGGACAACCGTTATCTTAAATTCCCATTCTTTTAAGAGGAGTGTATTAAAAGATGAATTATAAAGTTATCCAAAATCTTGGAGTTATACTGTTTTTTTTGACCATAACGATAGGAATTTCATACCAAGTCTTACCTGATCGTGGCGGTATCACTTATAACGATGGCGCTTATTTCTGGAATATAGGCCAAAATTCTCTTAATACAATCACGACATATACATCAAATTATTTCGGGCTTGACCAATCCAATACTGTTTTTTTATATTTTCCAAAAGGAATTTCTATATTATTTCTAAAATTATTCGGATTAAATGACAATTTGATATCATATTTATTATCGTTCGGCTTAATTTTCCTGTGCTCGCTTGTATATTTCTATACATTCAAATATATTACAAATAATTTTTTTTATAGTTTATTAGCTGGCCTATTTGTTATATTAAATAATCTTTCAATTGAACATATAGGATTTGGTGCTTTTTATTATTATTATTTTGGTAATATATCATTTGCTTTTTTAATTTTAATACTATTTAAAATATATCAAAATAAAAAAATAGAATATTATCACATAATTTTATTGATCTTACTATCCTTAAATGCAGTTCATCCATTCTATTTGATTATTTATATGTTTTTTCTTTCAATGTTTTTATTTTTCTTATTTTGGGAAACCAAATTATATAAAAACACAATTTTAAAATCTTTTTTGATATTTAGTGGCATAATATTAGTTAATTCATATTGGTTCTTACCATTTCTATACGGTTCTATCATAAGAGATCCTATCGAGACTTATAATACTAATCTATTTAATGTGTTTCAGGGTTTCTTAAAAGTTTCAAGCTATATCAATGCCATTAACTTTTATCAATATTTCAATTTTTTCAGCAAAAATCTCCATCAAACAATCTTCCATTATATTTTTTATATAGGATTAGTGGGTCTGATGTTAATTACGTTATTTAAGATTAATAATCATAAATACAAGAATTTTTTAGTATTCCTGTTTGTATCTTATATAGTATTTTTTAATTTAGCTTTAGGTCCTGTTTCCAGGATTTCAGGAAGTTTATGGATGTATTTATGGGATAATATTTCATGGTTCTCTTTTTTCAGAAGTTTTTCCAGGTTTTTAATAATCATCATTCCAATATACCTATTTTACTTTGCAGTTCTATATCTTGACTGGAAATTTAAATTCAAAAATTACATACTTACTATTTTTATTATAATAATATTCTTGTTAAATACAGCGATGTTTACAGGAAATCTTGGAGGAACCATCCTGGCAACACAAATACCTCAAGAGTATAAAAAAGTTAATATAGTGTTAGATAAGGACAAAACTTTGAATTCAATAATTTCATACCCAAATATTAACTACGAAGCCTATTATTGGGGAATTAATAAGAATACTTATTTTATACAACAAGATTATATATTAAAAGATTATTTATTTAATAAACCTATAGCATATAACAGGGATTCACTTAGTCTCAATACTAAAAATAATGCATATAAAAAAATTTTCAATAATAATCCAGACCCTGATTTAAAAAGGACTTTAGAAGAAATGAATCTCCGTTATGTGATAGTTAATAAGGATGAAATAGATATTTTTTCATTATCTCCAATATTCTCTGAAAATTTCCGGGAATATTTTTTGAAAAACAGTAAATTGGTTGAAAGCAACAAATATTATGATTTATTCGATATTGGGTTATCAACACCACACATATATAATTCATACTTTAAAAAAATCAATCCCACAAAGTACAATCTTTATATCGAGAATTTAAGTTCTTCTCAAGATTTGATATTCCTGGAATCATTCCATAAGAACTGGAATCTATATCTAAAAGCCAATCCTTCAAATGGATGGTGCAAGGAAATAAGGTATTATGCATACAATAAGGCTAATGAATGTGAACATAGTCAAACTTTTTTTCAAGGAGAAGAGCTGTCCTATCTCTGGGAAAAGCCTGTTTTTGATGATAAGCATACTATAGCAAATGAATATGCTAATAAATGGGCTATTGATCCGGATTATATTAAGTCCAATTATCCACCAGAGTATTATAAGGAAAATCCAGATGGAAGTATTGATGTGGAGATGGTTTTATATTTCAAGCCCCAGTCATATTTCTACCTCGGGATCATTATTTCCACGCTTACATTTGTTGGTTGTATTGGTTATTTGACCTGGGGCTGGTGGAGAAACAGAAATTATACAGGACGGCGTAAGTGAATATTATTTCTTATAAACATCCTCAGGCTCGAATAACTTCTCTCCTACAACCTCACCATCTATCGTCCTGTAAAAACACGACCTGTATCCGGTATGGCAGGCGCCTCCTATCTGTTCGACCTTAAGCACAATAGCGTCAGCGTCGCAGTCTATCAAAATATCATGAACGATCTGCTCATGTCCTGAGCTTTCCCCCTTTTTCCAGAGCTTGCGCCTTGACCTGCTCCAGTAATAACCTCTTCTTGTCTCAATGGTCTTTTGGAGAGCTTCCCTGTCCATGAATGCGACCATGAGAATTTCCCCTGTTTTGTGATCCTGGGCTATAGCCGTGATCAGTCCATCTTCGAATTTTAAATCCTTAATGTCCATGAGCTTCAAAAGAAATGAAAAATTTATCCACCGCTGACAGCAGGGAGAATTGAGATCTCGTCAGCATCCTTAACAGGGCTGTCAAGACCGCTTAAGTGTCTTATATCCTCGCCGTTCACATACAAATTCACAAATCTTCGTACTTCGCCTTTATCAAGGATACGTTTCTCAAAATCAGGACCGAACTGCTGGATGAGCTTGTCAAGAACTGCTTTTACTGTCGTATCCCCTGATTCAAGTATCGTTTCGCGTGCATGTGTCACGTTGCTTAATGCTGAAGAGAATCTTATTTTAACCATTTAAATCACCTTTATCTTTATATCGCTATAGCTGCCTTCTGTTCATGAATATCAAGTTTTGGCGCAAAAAGACGTTCAAACTCACTGATCATAGGTTTTATCACAGGCGGGCGCTGCAATGACTTGAGCAGGGTGTCCTGCGCCTTAAGACCATTTCCGGTCACATAGACAACGACCCTTTCATCTTTCCGGATATGTCCGCTTTCAACAAGCTTCTTTAAACCTGCAACAGTTGTGCCGCCTGCCGGTTCTGTGAATATGCCCTCTGTTCTTGCAAGAAGATGTATTGCATCTATTATTTCAGCATCAGTAGGTGATGCCGCAAAACCGCCTGAATCAAGGATAGTCTTCTTTGCATAATAGCCATCTGCAGGATTACCTATTGCAAGGCTGTGAGCAACAGTCTCAAAATTTCGGACAGGAACGACCTCGTTGTTGTTCTGGACAGCAGCGGATATAGGGGAACAGTTCTGCGGTTGTGACCCCGATATCTTGAAATCTGCTCTGTCAACGAGGCCAACGCGCTCAAGTTCCTTGTATCCTCTGGAAATAGCACAGAGCAATGCCCCGCTGGCCAGGGGTGCAACAACATGGTCAGGAACCTGCCAGTTCAACTGTTCGGCAGTTTCATAAGCCAGCGTCTTTGAACCTTCAGTATAATATGGGCGGATATTGATATTCACAAAAGCCCAGTCAGGATGGGAATCTGCGACCTCGCTTGCAAGCCGGTTTGCATCATCGTATGTACCTTCCACAGCAATGACATTTGGCCCGTAGACAAGCATCTGCACGATCTTGCCAAGCTCGATTGTGGCTGGTATGAAAATATATGCAGGAAGTCCTGCCTTTGCAGCATGGGCGCCGACTGCTGCTGCAAGGTTTCCTGTGCTTGCGCATCCCACGGCCTTGATATCGAATTCAAGAGCCTTTGAAACTGCAACAGATGTTACCCTGTCCTTAAATGAATTTGTAGGATTCACCGACTCATCAAGGATATAGAGTTCATCAAGCCCCAGCGCTGCTCCCAGGCGCTCGGCCCGATGTAATTTATTAAAACCGGCACCAAGGTCTACGCGCTTTTCTGATTCAAGGGGCAGCATGTCTGCGTATCTCCAGATGGATTTTGGACCCGCAGCGATCTTCTCTTTGCTTATATGATCTGAAACATAATCCCAATCATAATTGACTTCAAGAGGCCCGAAGCACTCATAACATGTATTCTGGATACCTGCAGGGTACTCAGTTCCGCATTCCCTGCATTTCAATCCGATGACGTGACTCATTAACTCACCTGTGCATAATACAACATTACCATATATAATATTTACTATACTGATTGATAACCCACAGTAATAATATGGGATAAAAAAAGCATTCAATCAATATCAGTTTTATCTTTTGTACCAATTCCGCTTCTTATATCTACGGCAATACCTATTTTAAATGCCTGCATCTCAGAGGCGGACAATACAGTTTTTCCTGTTGCAAGCAGGCGGTCATTTTCATCCACGACAAGAACTTCCTGACCTGCCCGTATTTCAGGGTCAGCTGCCACAACGTGCCGTGAAAAAGCGGTCTTTCCTTTAGCGACAAATGGCGCAGCATCGCTGTTTACTACAACTCTTTGTCCCGGATACCTGGTAAATCCATGAAGTTTTCCTGCACCTTTCATACTCAGGGTCAGCATACCATCTTTTGCCCTGACCGTTGCTATGCGCTCGTTATCAAGAAGTATCTGGCGGATCCTTTTTGTGGTTGAGAACTGGAATCTGACATCATCGGAAAACAGGGTTTCGCCCGCACCGCGGCCGAACTGGTAATCTGCAATTGTGCGGACTCGTTTGAGGTGGGATTGTGGCTGGGACATGATTTCTTTCTTTGGGACTTCTTCACTTATCTATTTTTGCTGAGTTAATGTGTTGGATATAAAATTCCATATGCCTGTGAAAATCAGCGAGTTTTGATTCTGAGTTCATATAACTATGAACTTAATTTTAATCTTCCAAAATCTATCATCATCCGCCGCAGCTGAATAGGGCTGACAATTTCGGGTGAAGCGACCATCGGGAGCGAAACCGGGTAGCCGCTGTTATATGCCGTTAATTCCGCTACGTTAGCCGTCAGCACGGATGCTGGCGGAGCTTCTATATTTTCTTTCCAATATAAAATACATACCCATAATATTCTTTATACTTATTATAAAGTTCAGCTCCATGCTTTTCGTATTTTACGAACTCTTCGGCAGATTTATTACCTTTGTATTTATCCAAAAATATTTTTTGTGCTGTTATTTCCGGAACAAAAAAATTGTCAATCCAGCAAATTTCAGGCAATATGAATGATGCCATAACAACATAGCCTGCTTTTTGCATTTGAGCAATTTTATTTGGAATGGTGTCTATTTCAGGATATGCTTCATTCCAAAAATCAAATATTTCTTTTGGCCGTTCTTCTGTAAACCATGATGCTTCAGTAACAGCAACATAGCCACCTTTTTTCAAAAACTTATTCCAATAATTCATGCCTTTTTCAAAACCAATATTATATATTGCTCCTTCACTCCAAATAAGGTCTAATTCATTTGATTGAAAATCAAGTTTATCCATTGAACCAATAACACCTTTAACTCTGCTTTGAAGATTCAATTTTTGTGCATTGTCATTTAGTTTGTCGATAAAACCAGGGACTAAATCAATGCCTGTAATATTCCCTGGAGTGTTTTGAGCCAAAACTATAGTTTGACCTCCAGTACCACAACCAAGATCAACAATGTTTGATTTTTCGTGTATATTATCAATAAAGCTCAATGCTCTTATTGTTGCTTCCTGGCTTCCTGGCCCTTGACGATCCATACTGGAAAAATATTCGCAAATTAATGCAATATCAAAATCGTGAATATTATGCTCTTCATCGCTCATTTTGTGTTCCTCCAAGAACTTCATGGTCTATAGTTTATTATTTTATACAATATACTTTTACGGTGACATGGATGTTGCCGTTATAATTCCCTCCGAAATATTAGGAATTAATGGCATATAACGTTGTATATCCGAACTTGGTTCGGATATCCTCACGATTTAGCGATTTATCCGAACAGAGTTCGCATATACTTCTGGTCGAACATCTGCAATCATCATCCTCTCCTCCTTTTATCTGTAAGCTATCCAGCGGACTTTTTATCTTCCCTATATCCCTGTTACTTACATGCGTATAGATCTCTGTTGTCTATGAACTCTTGTGCCCCAATTTTAGCGCCGCGACTATTATTCTGGTTCAAGCTATTCAAAGGATGCACATGACTCCTATCGTCTTCAGTCACTCCCAAACCCAGTACAAATGTTACGAGGCCTGTAGATACGTTTTTGACTATATAGAATCTTAGTGAATAATATCCTTCTAATTTATGCAGCCTTAAAACTTACGACCAGGCGCTTAATTCTATGCAAATCCATAGATTATATTGTATCCAGTACCAAAATACCAGCGTAAATTGAAACTGGAATCATAGGAGAAGGTTACATTTCAACCGTACCATTCATATTCTTTTAATAAATTATAAGTGTTCATGTGCCGATTATCAGTATATGCAAACAATCACTTCAGCCCGCATGGCAGCCATAGACGCAAATTGTGAATACCTGGGGATAAAACGCCTCCAGCTCATGGAAAATGCCGGCGCTGCCATTGCCTGTGCTGTTAAAGAAAGAATAAGTTCAGGAAAGATTGTGGTCATTGCAGGCAGAGGTAATAATGGCGGTGACGCTTTCGTTGCTGCGCGACATCTGGGTGGTTATGATGTCACTGTGATCCTCATCGGGAAAAAAGAAGAAATAAAAACACCGGAAGCGCTGCATAACTGGAATGCCCTTGAAAAAGCATCAATTCCGCTTATTCAGGCTACGAATTCAACAGCCTTCGATCCTTCCATATTAAAGAATGCAAAGGTTATCATTGACGGGGTTTTTGGAACAGGCGTGCGGGGGAAAATCCATGAACCTGAGTCTACTATCATTGACCTGATAAACATGTCAGGCGCCTTCGTGATTTCCGTGGATGTGCCGTCCGGTTTTGATCCTGATGGTGGGGAATTTGAGAAATCAGTGCATGCAGGATTGACTCTTACGTTTCATAAAATGAAAACAGGTTTACTTTCACAAAATGCCCCCGGATATACAGGCGAAGTCCGTGTTGTTGATATCGGAATTCCAATTGAAGCAGAATTTTATGTCGGGCCGGGTGATATCCAGCCCTTTTTAAAAAGACCTGCAATGAGCCATAAAGGGGATGCAGGAAGAATCCTCGTTATCGGGGGAGGACCATATTCAGGGGCGCCTGCACTTTCTGCGCTTTCTGCACTAAGGGCTGGTGCTGATATCGTAACAGTTGCTGCGCCAGAGAATGTTTCGGATATTATCGCCTCTTTCTCCCCGAATCTCATTGTAAAAAAGCTTACCGGAGATATACTTGTTGAAGAAGATGTGCCGATTATTTCCAGGCTAATTGAAAAACACGATATTGTTGTCATTGGTATGGGTCTTGGGAATGCAGATGAGACCCTTTTGGCAATTGAAAAAATAGTGCCATTATGCAAAAAAACAATTATTGATGCTGATGCCCTATCCCCACAATTGTTGCCTCTTCTGGGGAAAAATATGATCCTGACGCCCCATGCTGGTGAAATGAAACGGTTGTCGGGTAATGATGTCCCAAATAAGGAGAAAGAAAGAATTGAATTCGTAAAAAATTTCGCACAAAAAAATGAGGTCACTGTATTATTAAAAGGTGCAATTGACCTGATGTCAGATGGCATAGAAGTCAGAGCCAACAGGACAGGCAATGCAGGCATGACCGTTGGTGGAACGGGTGATGTCCTGGCAGGCCTGACAGGAGCCCTTTTTGCGCGATGCAAATCACCTCTTGAAGCCGCTGCCTGCGGAGCATTTATTAATGGAGCTGCGGGGGACCTGGCATTTAAGGAATTTGGATACGGTCTTCTTGCGACAGATGTCATTGATTACATCCCGGCAGTGATGAAAATATGAGATTATCACATATCGAGGATGGCAGGGCTAAGATGGTTGATATCAGCGAAAAACATGATGTTTTTAGATGCGCAACAGCCACAGGTGAGATACAATTAAGGCCGGAAACAATTGCAGCTATCAGAAATATGGAAATTGAGAAAGGGGCGGTGCTTGAAACTGCACGTATAGCTTCTGTTATCGCAATAAAAAACACTTCCTCTGTGATCCCCATGTGTCATCAGATACCGATAACGGGGATTGACGTTCAATTTGATCTTGGAATGGAAAAGGTGAAAGTGACAGTTGAGGTAAAATCCATTGGAAAAACCGGGGTAGAAATGGAAGCACTTCATGGAGTAAGTGTAGCGCTCCTGACAATTTGGGACATGGTAAAATCAGTGGAAAAAGACAAGACCGGGAACTATCCATACACAGGGATCAAAAATATCCTGGTACTTGAGAAGATCAAGCAGGAAATGAAGACCAAGTAAGAAATAGAATAGTGCAGGCCAGGCGCCTAATAAAAACGATGGGTCGAAGGAGACTGAGGGTACTAAAGGCATTAGGCGCCTGATCCTACAGCAATATTAATGATGATTCAAAAGTATTTAATATTATCTGTTATATTCTTTAATATGAATAATTATTATCATTATCATAATTACTCTATAGATTATTAAAACAGTCCTGAAACCTATTCTAAAGAGACTATTCTAAAGAAAAATAGCGTAGTTATCAGGCGCCTAATAAAAACGATGGGTCGAAGGAGACTGAGGGTACTAAAGGCATTAGGCGCCTGATCCTACAGCAACTACCTTAATGTTCTGCTACTATTTAATATTTACCTATATATTCTTAGACAAGAATAATTATTATTATACTCATTATGAACGAGTACTTCGGGTTAATTCACCTGCGATATTGGTGTGCATCATAACATTTACTTTTTCGATATCCTTAGTTTGCCCCAATATCCACATTAATTTTACAAGAGCTACCTCAGAAAGAACATCTTCACTTTCGATAGCACCTGCTTTAAGGATATCCCTGCCTGTGTCATAAACACGATCGCATACCCTGCCGTTTATACATTGTGAAGTCATGACCACCGGAATTCCGGCATTCGTTACTGATTTTATAAGCGGGATCCATTCTGTAGAAACATGTCCAAGACCGGTGCCTTCTATTACAATACCCTTGTATCCTGAACCCGAATGGAATAAAAGAGATTCATTACTTGCGCCCGTAACATATTTTATCAGGGCGCATTTTGGTTCCAGCTTATCATTTATAGCAAGTTCTTTTTCTCCTCTTTTTACAAAAGGAGAGAGCATTTTAATTTCTCCCGAAGGATATTCCACGCGTCCTATGGGGCGCGCGTTAATCGACTGGAATGCATCGCGGCGCGAGGTATGCATCTTACGGACTTTTGTTCCCCTGTGGATATAACAGAAATCATCACTCGTAGAGCCATGCATCACTACGCATACTTCGGCTATATCACTTGTTGCGACTTTAGCTGCGCATATTGCATTCATGGCATTATCGCTGCTTGGCCTGTCCGCACTTCGCTGCGAGCCCACAAGCACGATTGGAACAGGGGTTTCTATCATGAAAGAAAGCGCTGCAGCAGTATACATCATAGTATCAGTTCCATGGGTGATAATGACACCATCTGCTCCGTTCTTTATTTCCTCATATACGGCACGTGCAAGCTCAACCCAGTAAGATGGTCTCATGTTCTCGCTCAGGATGCTGTAAATCATCTTACAGTTGTAATTAGCTATTTCTTCAAGTTCAGGGATTGCAGAAAGAACGTCATCTGCCGAGAATTGTGACGTTACGGCTCCTGTGCGGTAATCTATCTTGCTTGCAATAGTGCCTCCAGTTGAAAGAATAGAGATGCTGGGGAGTTTTTCTTTTTTCTTCTTCTCCACCCGGCCAATTTCAGTATGGGACATTTTTTCTTCTTTCTTATCAAGCAATTTTAAAGATGCCGATTCTTTTTTTATCCCGATATTATATCCATTTTTTAATTTTAAAACTATCCTGTCTGTCTGAGATGGCATTAGCGTCCCCTCATATTTCACGCCATTAGTCTCTAGGCTTACTTTATCGTAAATTTCTGCTTGCATGGTAATCCCTGGTTCTTATTTCATAATAGCCATAGATAATAAAAAACTATTGCCAATCAACCAATACTCTTATGGCTTATCAGGGCAGGAATATAAATGGGAGGTTTCTATGTCAGCTCATGGTAAAAGAAAGACATATTTTGAAAAATGTCCGGTATGCGGTGGTGAAGATCATCCGCTGGTTGATGAGACTATATATTTTGATGAACTTGCACCCAATTCACCTATCTTTGCCGAGGTCACTCCGGGTCACTGGGTAAAAGTAATTGAACGCAGGCCGGCAAAAACATAAACAAACATAAACATTAATTAGATAGTATGATAACTTGGGGATATGGTAAGAGTAATCGGCATAGACCCTGGAACAAAAAGTTTTGATTTTTGCGGTCTTGATGACGAAAAAATAATTCTGGATCTTTCAATATCCACAAAGGACATAATCAAAGAGCCTGAGCTGATTTCAAATATTATAATAAAATCAGGGGCAAATCTTGTTGTTGGACCTTCGGGCTTTGGAATTCCGATTACTGATATCAAAAATATAGGCCAGAGGGAATTATTTCTTATGTCGCTTATTAAGAAAGATGACAGGAAAAGTCTCCTTGGACTTCGTACATCCATAATGCGGATGCAACACAACAAACTCCCTGTATTTTTTATTCCGGGTGTAATACACCTTCCTACTATCCCCTTCTACAGGAAGTTAAACAAAATCGATATGGGTACAGCGGATAAACTATGCTGCACAGCTCTTGGAATACGTGACCAGGCGTTAAAGTATAATATCGGGTACAATGAAACCTCGTTCATATTACTCGAAATGGGATTCGGATATACTGCCGCTGTTGCAGTAAATAATGGAAAAATCGTAGATGGTATCGGTGGAAGTACGGGTAGCATCGGTTATCTCTCACTCGGTGGAATGGATTCGGAACTTGCTTATCTGTTAGGCGGTTTCAATAAGGAACTTGTTTTTAATGGAGGAGTTGAAAAATTTGCAAAAACGCCGGAAGAATTAATGGATAATGATGATGCTTTAAATGCATATCTTGAAGGCGCAATTAAAGATGTCCTGCAACTTACGGCATCTGTTGATCCGCGAGAGATACTTGTTTCCGGCAGGATATCAAGAGTTGAGGGTCTTTTTGAAGAATTAGAACACCGGCTTGATATTGCGCCCGTCAGGAGGGTCGAGGGTTTTGGGGCAAAAACCGTCAAGGAAGCTGCCCAGGGCGCTGCGATCATTGCAAATGGGCTTGCAGGTGGATGCTATTCGCAGATTATTGAAACGCTTCAGATAAGGGAAGCTAAAGGAACGTCACTGGATTATATATTATTGCCGGAAATAGAAGCATTGAAAAATGAATACGGGATTTGATGCACAAACTTTTTAAATAAACAAAACATCTTGGAGTTTCTCGCTGGGCTCGTGGCTTAGCTTGGATATAGCGCCGGGCTTCTAACCCGGATGTCGAGGGTTCGAATCCCTCCGGGCCCGCTGAAAAATATAAAATATATCCTGGCAAAAATCAAAAGCGCCTCGGTGGCTTAGAGGTATAGCGCATCCTTGGTAAGGATGAGGTCGAGGGTTCAATTCCCTCCCGGGGCTTAAAATTAGGATTACTCTCACTTCACTCATTTCTTAATCACCTAATCCATACTGATTAATTACCCTATCGCCTCATCCAGATTATATAAGAATGCTTCCAGCTCTTTTTCCGGGATACGTGCTCCTGCTGCAAATGGATGACCGCCTCCTGTCCCGCCGTAAGATGGCGCCATACGGCGCAGTATTGTATTTAAATCCATATCACCGTTGCGCCTGCGGATACTTATATCATACACATGTTTATTCGACCTGTATTCGCAGGATACACCCACATTCGCATTCCCGATAGAGGCGGCATATATTGCAGCTTTTGACATATACCCGTTAATATCCTGGACATAAGCAAGGTTTTTCAATTTCACTACTTTATGCCTGACATCGTCTTTTATCCACTCTTCCTTTCTTGATGCGATGACAGCCGATTCAAGAAGACCTGCAATTTCAGGAGGGGGAGTATCCCCGGAAAGTGCATCCAGTATCCTCCTCTTATAATCATAATCCCTGCCGACGTGCGTTATTCCCTGGATTAGTGTTCCGGCATAGAAATACAGCGTTCTCGTATCCCAGTCGCGCTCCCATTTTTTTATGAGAGAGGTCTCGCTGAAATCACCTATGGCGCCGTAAATTGCCACCCGTCTCATATCCCGGCTGAGTTTTCTCTCAAGAATCCGGTATGCCTGTTCCGAAGATGAACAGTTATCATGATGAAACCAGCTTTTATTATAGTTCTTTTCAGGCACAGGATGGTGATCCATGTATATCACATTTGATTGGATGTCAAGCTCATTTAATTTAATTTTCAACTGAGGGGAGGTTTTCTCATCGATAGCAATATCACATATCACAATATTCTCATAATTCCCGGCAAGATTGTTCAGTTCCCCAAGCAGGCTCACAGGGCTTGTAAAAAATACTCTGGAATCTGGAAACGCACTTTTAACAACAGCTCCCGCGCAGATACCATCGCAATCGCCATGAGTAAAAATAATCGAACTCATATTCACCTCAAGCATGGATATTTGACGTTAATGGAATTTTGCACGGGTCAATCATACTAATCATATATACCCATTAGAGCTTAAAACGGTCTTGTCACCCCATAGCTCTCTATGCGTTCAAGAGCAAAGAGAACTGTTCTTTTCAGTTGTTTAATAATTTTTAAAGTTGCTATAGTGTTGTTTGGGGTCTATTTTGGTCGTTCATAAGAAAGCTGAACCAGTCCTGATGGATAGGCAACATTTCGACGAAGCTGCAGTCTGATTTCTGGTATGCCACTACGAAAAAGAGGAATTCCCTTGCCCAATATAATTGGAAGAACGGAGATTATGTATGTGTCAATCAGGTTCTTGCTCAAGAATTCGTCAGCAATCTGTGCCCCGCCAACAAGCCAGATGTTTGAGCCATCTTTTTGCCGAATTTCGGAAATAAGCCTACATATATCGCCGCTCCAGAACTCAACATAATCATCTTTAGGTCTGGAAGTTCTTGAGATGACATAACATTTCTTATCCTTGTAAGGAAAATCCCCGAATGTGAGAACCTGATCATATGTCCTGCGCCCCATAATTACAGTATCAACTGACTTCAAGAAGTCTTTGTAGCCATAATCCTCATTTTGTGATTCAACCATCGACAGCCAATCAATGTCACCATTTTCACGGGCAATGTAGCCATCAAGACTCACAGCAATGTAGAGTACTATTTTTCTGTCCGAAACCATGTTAATATTCCGTAATGTTTCATTGAGCGAAAGCTTTTATCCAGATGACGTCTAACATTAATATGTGAGTGGGATCGATAAATCACTCATTTAAAAGAAAGGTGAGAAAAATATGCCAAAAGTAGTTGTTGTATATCTCAGTACATCAGGTAATACAAAAGCGATGGCGGATGCCATTGCCGATGGTGCAAATTCAAGAAATGCCAATGCTAAGGCCGTAAATTTCCATGAAGCAAAAATGGAGGACATAATTGCTGCGGATGCCATTGCGATTGGCTCTTCAACATTCTATTATAAGATGCTGCCTCCTATGGAAAAATTCATTGAAGATCTTAAAACGGCAAAAGTAGCAGGCAAAGTAGGGGCAGCTTTCGGATCTTATGGATGGAGCGGTGAGGCGCCCGTAATGATTGCAGAAAAAATGCGTGAGCTTGGGATGAATGTAATAGATCCGGTATTACGTATTCAATATCAACCTACTGAAAAAGATCTTGATGAATGTAAGAGACTTGGAAAAGATATCGTATCTAAAGTGAAAAAGATCGCTGAAAAACCCACAAAAGCAGGAAGCGGTTCAAAGTTCGAAGATGCAGGCGTGCGGGAAGTAAAAATGGGTGAGGGCGGTCACTGAAATGAAATATGGAACCTAAAGGAAAAGCAGTTCAGTAAGCTGCAAAAAATAAAAAAAGAAAATTAAACTTAAACAATCATTTCTTCTTAGGCGCCTTTTTTGAATCCTTGGATTTCTTTTTTTCCTTATTGGACATGAGTTTGTTCGCCTCCTGACAATCAAGGTCATAGTTATTATGTTTATGAGCATATGAACTTTTCTGTGACAGCTGGAGAAATGTATCAGATATACCGGGAATTTTATGGGATAAGATTGAGGTAAGGGGTTTTATAGGATAATATTGAGGTTTGAAAGTATCATAAAGCTCCTGTTTTTTGGTTTATCTCTATTAGTAATAATTGATTGGATAGCGTATGATGTATCCGGCATAACCCGCTAAACAGATAATCGATTTATTCTGTTTCAGGTCTTCCTAATGTTTTGTATATATTATATATTGAGATATAAACACCAATCATGATTACAACAGCGAAGATTATTATTAACATTGTGATAACGTACATACTTGTATGCTCCATTGCAAAATCTCCTGCTTTGAACGAGGATGCCTGTGCATATCCTCCCATTATTAATGCAATAAACTCTGAAATTATACCAATATTTATAAGCCAGAAGCCCATATTTCCTAGCTTCTCATTATATAAGGGTTTATTTCCTAATACAGAATAATATATAAGCCCTATTATAGAGAGACTTACCCAGCCGATAAGGCTTATATGTGCATGTGCCCTTTCAAATAGCGTTGATAATATTATAAATTCATAGATTGGTCTTATACTTATAATAACTCCCATCGTAACACTTATAGTAAAATATATCAACGAAGCTTTTAAGAATATTACTCCTAATCTCTTTTCCATTGTTACTCCTCTTTTTATACAAATATTTTTATTATATTTCTGTCAGGGCTAATGTCTTATTTATAGTATTTTTCAAGGCGGTATTTTTGCAGGTGTCCATTCAATTCTAATGGTTCGGTTACTTATTGATACAGGACGACGAGAGGGGGACTTGAACCCCCGAGCTCCTTGCGGAACACAGGGTTAGCAACCCTGCGCCATACCGGGCTTGGCTATCTCGTCACTCCGGCCTGATAAATTGCATAAGCAATATACATCATTTAGAAGCAGCTCTTGGGTGTTTCTGTATAACCTGTTTGCTATTTAACACTTTTTACAGAACCCTTCAAACGTAGTTTTTATATAGAACCTCAAACATTGTTTTGCAAAAATCATATCCCGATATTTGAATAATTATATAATTCATCGGGAGATCTGAATAAGATATAATAACAGTATCAGGAGGATAATTATCTATGGCAGCACAACTTGGCGGACAGCCGATTATCATTTTAAGGGAAGGTACAGAGAGAACACGCGGGAAAGAAGCCCGCAACAATAATATCGCGGCGGCAAAAGCGGTAGCAGATGCAGTAAGGACCACGCTTGGCCCGAAGGGCATGGACAAGATGCTCGTAAGCGGAAGCGGAGATGTCATAATCACAAATGACGGAGTTACAATCCTCAGGGAGATGGAAATTGCGCACCCTGCTGCAAAAATGATTGTTGAGGTTGCAAAAACACAGGATGACGAAGTCGGGGATGGCACTACGACAGCCGCAGTTCTTACCGGGGAATTGCTCATGAGTGCAGGGGAATTGATCGGACAGGACGTACATCCCACAATAATTGCTTCAGGCTACAGGGCAGCAGCAGATAAGGCAATTGAGATCTTAAATGACATAACTCACACGATTTCCGAAAATGATGATGAAGCCCTCCTTAATATCGCAAGAACGGCAATGACCGGGAAAGGAGCAGAAGGGGCAAAAGAAAGACTTGCGGAAATAGTTGTTACAGCAATCAAATCCATTGTGGATGAAGAGGATGGGAAGAAAGTAGTTGACATTGATAATATCAAGATAGAGAAAAAGGTCGGCCAGAGCATAGATGACTGCGAGCTTATCAAAGGTATTGTCCTTGATAAGAACAAAGCAAGTAACAATATGCCAAACAGGGTCGATAATGCAAAGATAGCACTAATAACAAGACCCATCGAATTCAGCAAGATGGAACTTGAAGCACAAATCAGTATTTCAACACCAGATGAACTAACACGATACCTGGATCAGGAAGAGCAGATCGTTCATGACATAGTCAACAGGATAGCAGCAACAGGAGCAAATGTTGTCCTCTGTCAGCTTGGAATCGAGGATATGGCCCAGTATTTCATGGCAAAAGCAAATATCCTTGCAGTTGAACGTGTAGAGAAAAAGGACATTGATAAAGTTGCAAGGGCAATTGGGGCAAACCTGATAACAAGCCTTGATGATTTTGAAGCATCCGATATCGGGAGAGCCGGACTTGTAGAACTGAAAGGTCATGGCGAAGATAAGATGCTCTACATCACGGAATGCGTGAATCCGAAAGCCGTATCGATCCTGATCCGGGGCGGCACGGAACACGTAGTGGAAAGTACCGAGCGCGCACTTGAGGATGCGTTAAGAGCCGTCGGTGTTGCGATCGAAGATGAACAACTGGTCGCAGGCGCAGGTTCTCCTGAAATCGAGCTTGCTTTGAGGTTAAAAGATTATGGCTCAACACTAAAAGGAAGAGAGCAGCTTGCAGTCATGAAGTTTGCCGAGGCTCTTGAAGTGATCCCAAAGACACTTGCCGAAAATGCAGGGCTTGACCCGATAGATAAACTTGTGGAACTTAGAAGCCAGCATGAGCAAGGTAACAAGGATGTCGGACTAAATGTATTTACAGGAACCACAGAAGATATGTGGAAAAATGGGGTTATCGAGCCTCTGCGTGTAAAGACACAGGCTATAAACTCTGCAACCGAAACCGCAATAATGATCCTGAGAATTGACGATGTCCTTGCTGCGTCAGGCGGCGGGGAAGCAGGCCAGCAAGGCATGGCTGGTATGGGAGGAATGGGTGGGATGCCTCCAGGCATGCCCCCAGGTATGATGATGTAAAGGTGGAATACTTCGTATGAAAAATCTATCCCGTCCATTCAGGTTAAACGTGTATAAAACAGATTACCTTAATAAATAATTTAGGTAACTTGATAAGTTTTCTAAAC